>NZ_JBFJTH010000013.1:0-39411 GCF_041625495.1 Litorivivens sp.
CACCGACAGCCCAGCGCGCTTGGCGATAGCGCCGATGGTAAAGCCCAGCAATGAGCTTTCTTCGATGCAGGCCACGGCCGCATCGAGCACGATTTCCCGCTCTTCTTCCGGGGAGAAACGGGGGGCGGGAGGCATAAAAAGGCTCAACTGAGTAGCTGCGACGTCGACATCATCGCCGCATGAATGAATATTTTTCGCGTCCCCATGATCCGCAGCTGCTACGACACACGTAAGCAAAATTTATGACACTGACAACCCCCAACCCGAGGCGCATATGCAATCACGTATAACCATTCCAGCGGCACTCCTGAGCGCGGCCATCGTCGCCAGTGGAGCCTCCGCATCCAGCCACCGGGAAGCCCCGTTTATCACCCACGCTCCCAAAGTGGATGGCTCCGACTTTTACATGTTCCGCAGCTACGGCAACGAAAGCGATGCCACGGTTACGCTGATCGCCAACTACCTGCCTTTGCAGGATGCCTATGGCGGTCCCAATTATTTTGATCTTGATACCAGCGCTGTCTACGAAATTCATATCGATAACAACGGCGATGCCGTTGAAGACATCACCTTCCAGTTTGCATTCGATGATGTCGTTCAGGATCTCAAGGTACCAGTCAACGGCGAGATGGTGTCTGTACCCCTGAAAAATATTGGCGCCATCGGCCCGCAAGCTGACGGTACCAGCAATGTTTACGTGCGCCAGACCTACACGGTTACGCGGATTGCCGGCGAGCGCCGTTCGGGCAACACCAGCTCGGTCACCAATGCGGCCAACGGCTCCGCCAGCTTTATGAAGCCACTCGACAATATCGGCAACAAATCCATTACTGACTACCCCGCCTACGCCGCCGACCACGTATACGCCGTTACCATCCCCGGCTGCGCGAGCCAGGGCAAAGTATTTGCCGGCCAGCGCAAGGAAGGTTTTGCGGTTAACCTCGGCGAGGTTTTTGATCTTGTCAACACCAACCCGGTAGGTCCCCGCGATGCCGAAGCCAACGTGATTGCCGACAAGAACGTGACCTCGCTCGCGCTGCAGATTCCTATTGCTTGTCTCACCTCGGGCTCGGAGCCGGTGATTGGCGCGTGGACCACGGCCTCGCTGCCACAGGCCCGGATTCTGAACCCCTCACCCACTGCGGACGCTTTTATCGGCGGCAGCACGGGTAAACCGGCCACAATACAGGGCGGCGCCTTTACCCAGGTATCAAGACTTGGCATGCCGCTGGTCAACGAAGTGGTCATCGGCCTCAAGGACAAAGACCGTTTCAACGCCAGCCACCCATCCGGCGACGGTCAGTTTGCGACCTACGTGACCAACCCGGCGCTGCCTGAACTACTCGAAGCCCTGTTTGGCGTGACCGCACCCAACGTATTCCCGCGCAATGACCTGGTGCAGGTATTTCTAACCGGGGTGCCCGGACTGACTCAACCGGCCAATGTGACGGCTTCGGAAATGCTGCGACTCAATACCAGCGTTGCCGTGACCCCTACAGCAAGCCAGTCAAACCTGGGCGTACTGGCGGGCGACAACGCCGGCTTCCCGAACGGTCGACGCCCCGGCGATGACGTGGTGGATATTGCCCTTCGCGCTGCCATGGGCGTACTGCTGGGCTCCAACCCGGACGCGGGCGATAACACTCTGCCCTACACCGACGGTGCCATTGTCAGTGCCACCGACTTCGACGAGGCGTTCCCCTACCTGAAGGCACCCATCGCCGGCTCACCAAACTAAGGAGGTCGACCGCATGAATCGCCCAATCAACTACCGGCTGGCACTGGCGTTCACCGCGCTGGCGCTGACCGCCTGCTCCAGTGACGGTTTGAACAACGTGTCATCCGCGCCAGTGGCGCCCTCAAATACAGATATCGGTACGTTTATTCAAAGCCTGTTCAATGCCGATCCGGTGACCGGATTGCCAACCGAGATAAACAACACGGAGTTCAGCGACAGCAAAGACCAGAACGCCTTCAACCAGCAACTGCAATGAAGATCTCGCGACTCATCGTAGGGGCCGGCTTGCTGGCCCTTTCATTGATGAGTGCTGCAAGAGAGGCGGCGCCACCCGTTGAGATACCCGAATCCGACACTATTATCTGGCGCAATACGCTGCACCAGGACCCTACAACTATCACCGCTACACTGAATGATGTGCGCAAACTCATTCAGTGGTCGCAAACCCATGGCGACCTGCGCGCCCTCGGCCGCGCCGATGCCTTGTTGCTGCAGTCCGGTAACACCAATGTCGAGTCACGTATCCTGCGCGCTATTATTAACCAGCGACAGCATCGCTTTGCCGAAGCGGCGGCTGTCTTGCGCGGCGTACTGGCCGAGTCTCCGGATCACGCCCAAGCCAATTTCACCCTGTACAGTATTGCGCTGGTACAGGGCGATTTCGCACTGGCGCGAACGACCTGCCAGCGTTTGCAAACACTCGGCTTTGCCCTGATCGCACAAAGTTGCCTGCACAACCTGCTTGGCCTTGAGGGCGAAGCGGAGCAAGCCTTCCTGGGACTGGACGCTGTAGTGCAATCCCCCCCCCCACACACACCTCAGGAGCGTGCCTGGGCAGCCGGCACACTGGCCGAACTGGCAGCCGCCATCGACCATCCGCACACCGAGCGTTACTACCGTCAGGCGCTGCAGCTGGCACCCGACGATCACTACAGCGCCGCTGGTTTGGCACAATGGTACCTGCAACACAATCAAGCCGAAGCGGCACTGGCCGCGCTTGCCGACCGACCGCGTACCGACCGGCTCGATCTGCTGCGACTGATCGCCATGCGTAAAATCCCGAACATCCGCTCCGACAGCCTTTACCGTCAGCTGAAACAGCGCTTTGAAAGCGCCAGCCAGCGCGATGCCAGCCTGCATCTGCACGAACGCGCCCGCTTTGAACTGGACGTAGAACAGCGCCCGGAAGAGGCTCTGAAACTGGCAGAAGCGAATTATCGACAGCAAAAAGAGCGCGCCGACTTTCAGCTGCTGCAGCGGGCAAGACAGCAGGCAGGTATGCAGCAGTGAAAATCTGGCAAGCTATCTTTCTAACAATGACTCTGTGCGGCACGCTGCAAGCCCACGAGGCCAGCACCAGTTATCTCTACTGGCATAGCAGCATGCCGCAGTCACTGCGACTGGATCTGTCACTGACCGATGTGATGATGCATCTGTCGGACGCCCCCCCGGAAACACTGAGCTGGCGGGTATTGCAACAACAGGCCAGGCAGTTTGGCGACCGGATAGCGGCGGGCATCTCCGTGGAGATGGACAGCCCCTGCTTGCTTGAGGCGCGACTGCACGGACTCACCGAGTACGTGGATGAACGCTTCAGCGTATGGCAGCTAAACTGGCACTGCACCGGGAACGGGCCCTTGGCCCCGCACCCGCGACTGGATTATCAACTGCTGTACGCACAAGACACCCTGCACCGCGCCGTCCTCAGCGTCCAATCAGACAGCTGGCCGAAATCAAGCCGCGTAACGGTACTTGACCCAAACACCGAACCCGTCACCCTCGCGTCGCGCTGGCGTTGGGCCACCACCGCGTCACTGCTGATGGTGATTGTGCTGGGTACACTTTCCTGTCTGCTGCTCATCCGCGATATGCCCCGCAAAGACGCTCAATAAGGCCTCGGCAATAAACTGAACAGTCCCGTTGAGGCGTACAAAACTGCCGTGCGCGCGATTCGCGCGAACCCTAGCAACGGCCAGCCACGGGCAAGAACCCACGCCGGGTCAAGTCTTTGTTCTGACTGAGTTTTAACTTGGCGGCAATCTGCCACCGCAATCTCGCTTCCCAAAATATGCGCCAGCTGACCCCGGCATGCACGGCAGGATTTCAGTTCACGCCGTCCCGCAACGCCCCCTCAACCGCTTCGGCAGCAAGCTGTACAAAGCAGTTTAGCCGCGCATTCTGCCGCATATCCGGGTGGTACAGAATCCAGATGCCAGTATCAAAATTACGCAGCGGTTCCGCTACGCGCACCAGCCCTTCGCCCGCCTCGGCGGGCAACAGCGCCAGACCCAACCCCTGTTTAGCCAGCGCGGCGGCGGCGCGCAGGGAGCCAGCGCGCGCGGTAACCTGAAAGCGCGACAACTGCTTGTCGAGCCATTGGCAGGCCGGCACCTGCAGCAGCTTCCCTTCCGGTGCAATCAGCGGCGCCGGGTCGCTCGCCGGCAGGGTAGCGGCAACCGCACCCAACGCAGGGTGCGCATAGAAACTCCAGCCCATCTGTCCCAAACGCTTTCCCACCAGATAGTCCGGCGGTGCATTGGTGGCACGCAGGGCTACATCGGCCTCACGCCGCGCCAGATCAAGCCGCTCTTGCTCGGCTCGCAACTCAATGGTGATGCGCGGATAGCGGCGGCAGAAAGCGGCGACTACTTCCGGTACCACCCAGTCCAGAAAGGTATCGGGGCAGGTTACACGGATGGACCCTTCCAGCAAGGTGTCGCGCCCCACAACCTGCCGCTCCACTTCGTCCATCACATTGGCCACCTGCCGGATGTGGGTCAGTAATTGCCGGCCTGAGTCAGTGAGCTGATAGCGGTTGTCGAGCCGATCAAAAAGCCGCGCCTGCAGGCGCTCCTCGAGCTGGTTCATGCGCCGGAACACGGTGGAGTGATTCACGCCCAGCAAACGACTTGCCGCACTGAGCGAGCCGCCCTCTGCCACCGCATGGAAATAGCGCATATCGTCCCAATCTTTCACAGACGTTTCCCCGCCGCGTCGTAGCCTGGCAATTCGTACCGATGGTGAGGTCGCTGGTAATCAACCTCCGGCCCTGCAGGCACAATACCCGTGGGGTTAATGGTGGCGTGACTGGCGTAGTAGTGACGTTTGATGTGGTCAAAATTCACCGTCTTCGCAACCCGTGGCCACTGGTAGAGCTCACGGACGTAGTCAGACAATGCCGGAAAGTCTTCCAGCCGCTGACGATTACATTTGAAGTGACCATGGTAGACCGCATCAAACCGGATCAGGGTGGTAAACAGACGCCAGTCAGCTTCGGTAATGCGCTCTCCCGTCAGAAATCGCTGCCTCGACAATTTACTTTCCAGCGCATCTAACGCCTCAAACAAGTCGGTATATGCCTCTTCATAAGCGGACTGCGTTGTGGCAAACCCGGCCCGATATACGCCATTGTTAACTCGCTCGTACACATAGTCATTGATCTCATCAATGTCTGTGCGCAGCGCCTGTGGATAGTAGTCATCGGTATTGCCCGTCTTATGATCGAAGGCGCAATTGAACTGGCGAATGATATCTGCCGATTCGTTGTTCACAATGCACTGCGCCTGTTTATCCCATAACAGGGGTACCGTGACCCGGCCGGTATAGTCACTGTCGTGGCGGGTGTAGAGCTGGTAGTGAAACTCACTGTTGTAAAGCGCGTCGCCGGTCGAGCCACTGTCGCGATCAAAGGTCCAACCGTGTTCCAGCATCAGCGGGCTGACCACAGACACATCAATCAGGTCGCCCAGGCTTTTCAATTCCCGAAATATCAGCGCGCGGTGCGCCCAGGGACAGGCCAGTGATACATAGAGATGGTAACGGTCAGCGTCAGCTGGATGCTCGCTCTCGCCGATGGCGGCGCGAAACTGGCTTTGCTCTCGAACAAACTTGCCGCCGGTTTTGCGCGTGTCGTACCACTTGTCTCGCCAGTTTCCATCGACCAATAAGCCCATATTGACCTCCTTTTGCGTCGTTTACTCGTTGTATGCGTATTGCTTACGCGCAGTAAAGCATAGTGGAGCGTGCGATCATCTTTGCATTAACGCAAATAGTATTGGCATTTATTGCCAATTCAAAACGATTTATGCATGGGAAAGAATGCAAGCCATTGTCACCCAACCACCCAGGAGAACACATCATGAACCAATCAACTCTCAATCAATCCGGTACTGCCCTGCTCCGTATCAGCCTGGGCGTGATCTATCTCGCACACAGTGTTTATCTCAAAATATTTGTCTTCACTTTGCCCGGCACCGTGGCCTTCTTTGAATCACTGGGCCTGCCCGCCGTCGTCGCCTACGGCACATTTCTGGCTGAAGCCGTCGGTGGCTTTGCCCTGCTGATCGGCTATCAAAGCCGACTGGTGGCATTGGCCCTGGTCCCCATCGCCCTCGGCGCCACCTGGGCCCATGCAGACTTTGGTTGGGTATTCAGCGCCCAGGGCGGCGGCTGGGAATATCCGCTCTTCTTGACAGTTTCTACGGCAGTGGTGGCTCTACAGGGCGACGGTGCTTTCTCCCTGCACAGAGCACTGGAGTCACGCCAGCGTGCCACCCCGGCACAGGCCATCTGACCCATCGGCCCTTGCGCCGGCCGATAGCGGCCGGCGCTTTTTAACTTGCCAGCGACGTGCAGCCCTCTTATGTTTGGTGCCCATGAATGACACACATGATTTAAATCTGCTTCTCGAAGCGCGCACCCCGTTGATTGTTCTTGAGACCTTCGAGGAAATTCGCGCCTTACAGCTACTCACCCGGGTAGCGATAAAACGCGCCAGCGCCCTGCACTGCTGGTCGGTCACCGACGGTATCAATCAACTGGGCTTTGGCCAGCGTATCGATGACTCAAGGGATTTAAGCGATCCTGAGCAGGCGCTGCGGGCCATCAAGCAACAAGCTCAGCCTGCGCTTATCGCCCTGTGCGATTTTCACCCCTACCTGACCAACCCGCTGATCGTACGCCTGGTAAAAGACATCGCGCTGCTGGATGACAAACAGCGCCCTACCCTGGTGATGATCAGCCACCAGGTGAAACTGCCTCCGGAACTGACCCGCCTGGCGGCTTATTTTTCTCTGTCGCTGCCGACCGATCAGCAATTGGAAGCCATTGTGCGTGAAGAGGCCCGCAGCTGGGCGGGTGAAAACAGCGGCCACCGGGTGCGCACCGACCAGAAAACACTGACTCAGCTGATGACCAACCTGCAGGGTCTGAGCTTTGAAGACAGCCGCCGCCTGATTCGCAACGCCATCCGTGACGATGGCGCCATTGATGAAAGTGATTTGCCCGAAATCAACCGCGCCAAGTTCCAGCTGATGGATATGGAGGGCGTACTCAGTTTTGAATACAACACTGAAAAATTTTCCAACGTTGGCGGGCTGCACGGCCTTAAAGATTGGCTGCAACAACGCAAGGGCGCTTTTCTCAACGCCAACGGCACAGACAAGCCCAAGGGAGTAATGCTGCTGGGTGTGCAGGGCGGCGGTAAAAGCCTCGCAGCAAAGGCCATCGCCGGTGTTTGGGGCCTGCCACTGCTGCGACTGGATTTCGCGGCGCTATACAACAAATACATTGGGGAGACCGAAAAAAACCTGCGCGAGGCATTGCAGCTGTCGGAACTGATGTCACCCTGTGTTTTGTGGATCGACGAAATCGAAAAAGGCCTGACCAACGGTCAGGGCGATGACGGCACCTCACGCCGTATCCAAGGTACTTTGCTGACCTGGTTGTCGGAGCGCAGCAAACCCGTGTTTGTGTGCTGTACCTCCAACGATATCAGCTCACTGCCGCCGGAATTGGTCCGCAAAGGGCGCCTGGACGAAATTTTCTTTGTGGATTTGCCCGATGAATCCGTGCGCCGGGATATTTTCGAGATCCACCTGAAAAAACGCGAGCAAAGCCCTGAGCGGTTCGATCTGCCGCTGCTGTCGGCAGCAAGCCACGGTTTCTCGGGCGCAGAAATCGAACAGGCCATTGTCTCTGCGCTGTATTCCTGCGCCGCCCAGGACAAGACGCTGGATAGCGCGAGCTTGTTGTCTGCCATTGAGCAGACCCGGCCTCTGTCGGTGGTGATGGCCGAAAAAATCCAGGGCCTGCGTGACTGGGCTCAGGGCCGCACTGTCGCCGCCTAAACCGGTCACGGTAGTGACCGTATTTGTCCTTGACCGCAATCAGCCGCCCGATTGACACTGAACACAACTGTCGAACAGGAGATCGGGCCTTGAATCAGCCACACCCGGAACCGCCAGAGCTCTGGCATTCCCTCACTGAGGTAGCACGTGCCCTGCTGGAATCTCAGCAGCTGCTGCTAGCGCGCCCGCTGCTGCGGCGCATCCCTCGTGGCGACGGGCATCCGGTGATGACCCTGCCCGGTTTTGGCGGCGCCGACGGCTGTATGGCGCCACTACGAGTCTGGCTCAAGCGCTGGGGCTACGATGCGCGCCCGTGGAATCTCGGCCGGAACTTCCCCAAATATCGCATGACATCGCTCGATGCAGCCACGCATTTCCGGGAAAAGATGGTGATGCGTGCGGGCCGGGAGTTAGAAAAAATCTACCGAGAAACCGGACAGAAAGTCAGTCTGATCGGCTGGAGCATGGGCGGCCTATACGCCCATGAGTTGGGGCAACAGCATCCCGAATGGGTGCGCCAAGTGATTACCCTAGGCACGCCACACGGTGATCCGCGTGGCACTGCCGCCTGGGATGTGATGCGCAAGCTCTACAACAGCGAAGTACCGGAAGATATGCAGGACGTGACGGGTTGGGTGGCCACCAACAGTGAAACGGTTGAAGTACCGGTTACCGTCATCTTCAGCCCCACCGACGGCATTGTCAGTCAGGAGGTGGCGATGTTGCGACATGCTGACGTCAACCACCTCGCGGTAAACTCAAGTCACCTAGGCTTCGCCCTCAACCCGCGAGTCTACCGCTTGATCGGAAAACAGCTGGCGCGCTTTTAATGTCAGAACCCTGCTATAGCCGCATAAAGGGCTTCATCAGGGTGGGCAGCAGCGCTTTGAACTTCAGCCCGCCGTCCATCCCCGCCAGACAGATGCAACTCTCGTCCTCGAAAGCTTCTGGTTGATGTTCGGTGGAGCCGTCGAGGTCGGCAATATCGCCCACATGAAAGTCTCCCAGCTTATCGCGATAGCCACCCTGCATAATCAGCGTGAGTTCCGACGCTGTGTGAGAGTGTACCGGCATGGCCAGACCCGCGCCGATACGCAACATAAACGAACGCCCTTCTTTCAAGGGCAACTCAAACTTCTCAATGCCCGGGGCCATTTTTCGCCATCGTAACTGACTGTAGCTATCGATCTGCAACAGGTTTTTGAGTGCCGTCGGGAGCAGCACTCCATCGCGCAGCGGCTGCCGCGGCGATTTGGCCGCAGTCGAAGGCTCGCTTTGCGCCGGCGCCTCATCAAGCAGGGAGAGTATATTGTCGCGGGCGGCCGCTGACAGCGGCTTCGCCTCCAGCGAATCCAGCATTTTGCCGCCCAGCGATTCCGCCAGACGTAATTCGCGCCGACACTGCTCACACACTTCGGTGTGGCAACTCACCACCAGTGCCATCGCGGCGGGCAGCGATCCGGCCGCATAGGCAAGCAACGTTTCCGCCTGCAGATGGTGTTCAAATTTCATACTTCCTCTCCATACTTCTGGCGCAGGGCGTGCAGGGCCAAACGCAAACTCGACTTCACACTACCCAGCGGCATACCGGTATCAGCGGCAATTTCGCTATGACTTTTGCCTTCAAAATAGGCCTTGTAGACCACATGGGCCTGGTTGCGAGGCAAGCCATCCAGCGCCTGCTGGATACGATCTGAATCCAACTCGCCGGCATCTTCCTCCGGGTCTTGCGCACCTACGCCGCTTTCAAGATATTCGTCTTCCAACTCGTAAACCGTGGCCCGCTGTTTACGCAAACGATCTATCCACAGATTCCGCGCCACGCGAAACAGCCACGTGCTCACCGCCGCTTTGTCTGGCTTGTACAGGTGGGCTTTATTCCAAAGCGCGAGCAGCGCCTCCTGGGTTAGGTCTTCAGCCATACCCGGCTCAACCCCCTGCCCCAATAAATAGGCGTTCACCCGCGGCGAGAAATGGTCAAACAGGGCCATAAAACTCTGTTTGTCACGCGCTTCTGCAACCTTGGTCATACAGGCGACCCAGTGCTTTGGGTCGTTGCTCACCCCGAGGCTGTCTGTCATTACTACTCCTTTGCTGTTAATACGCAGCCTTCCAGTTACTGGATCACTGCAATGCAGTTGCCAAAGTAGACCATAAACAGCTGCCCCGTGACATAGCTTGCCGTTGCCACAGGCACAAGCAGGGCGCTACCATAAGCCCCTGTTGTAAGGAGATTTCCATGCCCCAAAGCCCGCCCATTGCCACCGCCGGCTTTGCCGACCTGATCGGCAACACCCCTCTGGTTTACTTACGCAGTGCCTCCGAGCAGACCGGTTGCCATATCTTTGGCAAAGCTGAATTCCTCAACCCCGGTGGCTCTGTCAAAGATCGCACCGCACTCGGCATTGTTCGCGCCGCCGAGGCCAGCGGCGAACTGCACGCTGGCGGCACAATTGTCGAAGGCACCGCTGGCAACACCGGCATCGGTCTAACCTTGCTGGCCAATTCATTGGGTTACAAATCCGTCGTGGTCATGCCGCAGTCACTGAGCAAAGAAAAGATCGAGTTGCTGGATCTGTACGGTGCCGATCTGCGCCTGGTCAAGGCAACCAGTTACGACGACCCCAATCACTACATCCATACCGCCGAGCGGCTGGCTAAAGAGCTCGCCGCCAAAAACCCCAATGGTGTGGTGTGGGCCAGGCAGTTCGACAACACCGCCAACCGCGATATTCACTACCAAACCACCGGCGCTGAGATCTGGGAGCAGACCCAGGGCAAAATTGACGGTTTTATCTGCGCGGTTGGCACCGGTGGTACACTGGCAGGCACCGCCATGGCCTTGCGCGAACGCAACAGCAATATCAAAATTGGCCTTGCTGATCCGATGGGCTCAGCGCTCTTCAGCCACTACACCAATGGCGAGCTGAAAACCGAAGGCCGCTCTATTGCTGAGGGAATCGGTATCAGTTTCGTCACCGGCAATCTGCAGGGCATTGATGTCGACCTGCCGTTTCAGATTACCGACGCTGAAGCGCTACCCCACATCTTCAACCTACTGCACCACGAAGGGCTCTGCCTGGGTGGCTCCTCAGCGATTAATATCGCTGGTGCGGTTCGCATGGCGGAAGAAATGGGCCCGGGACACACCATTGTCACTATTCTTTGCGACTATGGCGATCGCTATAAGAGCAAGCTCTACAACCCTGTGTATCTGGAGCAGGTGGATCTGCCGGTACCGTCCTGGCTGCGCATTTAGCAGCCAGGATAGTGCAACCGCGTTGCTTCAGGTGCGATGGGTTGCGATACTTGCAGCATGGCGTGTCGATTGATGCGCCTGCTAGGCAGGCTGCTACCTGCCAATGAATTTTACAGGAGTCTGCCCTGCAGGCACTAAAGACCCCCGCCCACACCCAATAACAAAAGAGGTTTGCCGCCCATGGATATGGCCAGCATTATAACTCTGGTAATCGCCGCCTTTGTGCTGATGTACGCAATCACCATCTACAATGGGCTGGTCGCTCTTAAGCACTCGGTGTCGAAGCACCTTTCCAACATCGACGTTCTGCTCAAACAACGTCACGACGAATTGCCAAAGCTGGTGGAAACCTGCAAACAATATATGCAGTACGAACAGCAAACGCTGGAAGGCATCATTCAGGCCCGGTCCATGGTGGCCAAGGCGCAAGCCAAACGCGATATGAAAGCACTCGGCGAAGCAGAAACCTCTTTGCGCTCAGGCTTGGGTAATCTGTTTGCGCTAGCCGAGAACTACCCGGATCTGAAAGCCGACGATTCTTTTCAGCACTTGCAACAGCGCATCACCGGCCTTGAAAACAGTATTGCGGATCGTCGCGAATCCTATAACGAGGCGGTGAATAACAACAACGTCCGCATTGAACAGTTTCCGGATGTGCTGATCGCCCGCTTTCTGAACTTCCAAGCTTTTGAGCTGCTTGAATTCCAGGAAGAAGAGCTGAAAGACGTCAACATCAAATCCCTGTTCAGCTAAACATTTGTAGTACCGTAGCGTGGATAGCCTCAGCGACTATATCTGGGCGGAGCTGTTTGCTCTGGGCTTCGGCCTGTTCGGTTGGCTTACCAGTTTCAGCAGCCTGAAAAAGGCGCGCCTGATTGAAGATACGCCCACGTCCAAAATACGCTCGGCGCCGCAAGGCTATGTCGAAATCATTGGCACCACTGAGCGCAACCCGGAGGCTGGCCCCATTATCGCCCGGCTGACCGGCAGCCCCTGCGTGTGGTACAGCTTTGAAATTGAAAAATACGAGCGCCGTGGCAAGCACAGCTCCTGGCGCACGATAGAAAAAGAGGCCAGTAAGGCGCCCATCATCCTCAACGATGGCACAGGCATCTGCTTTGTGCACCCTGACAAAGCAGACATAACACCTAACTTTAAAAAGGTCTGGTACGGCGGCAGTCGCTACCCCACCTCAACCGCATCCGGTGGCTTGTTCAACCGGCGCTACCGCTACACCGAACAGCGAATCCATGCCGGCGAGCTACTCTATGCCTTGGGCCATTATGAAACCCTTCACCCGCCGTCAATGGAAGCCCAGACTGCTGCGGCGAAAAAAGAAATCGTGCTGGAGTGGAAGCGCGACTATGACTCGATGGTGGCAAGGTTTGATCGCAATGGCGACGGCGAGATCGATTTAAAAGAGTGGAAGAACGTGGGAATTGCGGCGCGCAAGGCTGCCGAAAAGCAGGTTCGGGACAACTACGACCACACGCCGATTAATGTCATGACCTACAGCCCGGTACGACGCCAGCCCTACCTCATTTCAACCCACGACCCGAAAGATCTGAGCCGCAAATATCGTTGGCGCTTTATGGGGCTTGGCCTGCTGGGTATTGTTTGCACGCTGGGGTTTATCTACCTCCTTCCCGGCACCTTGCAGGCCTGGCATAACATGCCCTAGCACGGCCCTTATGACCGAATGGGAAACTGGCAATAGAAGATCGCACCACCAGCCGGATTTGGCCGGTAACCAATACTCCCGCCATGGGCCTGCACAATCGCCTGACAGATAGAAAGCCCCACACCCATACCGCCCTCCTTCGTTGTCACAAAGGGCGCAAACAGTTTTTCTTCCATTTCTGCACTGAGACCGCAACCGCGATCTTCCACCGTAAAGCCAACGTCGTCGCCTTCGCGGTAGGTACGCACTTTCACCCCGCCGAAATCTTTCGGGGCATCGCGCATGGCCTCCATACCATTGCGAATCAGGTTCAATCCAATCTGCTGCACCTGCACATCGTCCGCCATGGTTGCGGGCAGATCTGGCGTGGGTTCGAAGCTGATGTCAACGCCATTAATACGCGCATCTACCTCTGCCAACATGACCACTTCCTGCATCACAGTATTCAAATCCAGCGGAATGCGGCCCTCGCCAGTAGGCTTGCGTATATAGCCGCGCAGGCGCTGAATGACATCAGAGGCCCGCTGTGATTGCACAACGATCTTTTCCAGTACCTCAGTAAGTTTGTCCTTGTCCAGCGGTGTGTTTTCAAGAAAGCGCTGCGCCACACGCACGTAGTTAGTCACTGCGGTCAACGGCTGATTTACCTCGTGCGCAATACCCGCCGCCATCTCGCCGCCAGTGCTCAGGCGTTCCATATGTGCCAGATGCTGGCGCTGGTGCATTAACTCATCCTGCGCCGCCTGCAGGGCATGCTGGCTTTCCAACCAGTTTGTGATGTCACGTATCACGACAACGCGTTTGTCACCTTCCAGCGGCGCACAGAACAGTTCAACTGTTAGTTTCTTGCCAGAGGGACTGGTGGCGGCAAGCTGTTCCGCTCGCCAGACGCGACCCGAGGATATCGCCTCAATCACCTCATCTTCCTGCTGCTCAAGGCTTAGCAGTGAAAACAGCGTCTCCCCCACACAGTCTTTCAGAGACCGCTCTACCAACTTTTCTGCTTGTGGATTAAGGCTTCGGATACGCAGATCGCGGTGCAGACTGAAGATGCCTTCGGCGACCGCTCCGAGTATCTGTTGGTTTTCATCCTCCAACTCAACGTTGCGTCGCGACAGCTCCATCTCTAGCCGGTGAATACGCAGCTGGGTGCGCACACGCGCCCGCACTTCGTCTCCCTGAAAAGGCTTGGAAATATAGTCGACCGCGCCTAGCGCAAATCCTTTCACAATGGCCTCGGTATCGGTGAGAGCCGACAGGAAAATCACGGGAATGCCACGGGTTTGCGCATCCGCCTTGAGACGACGACAAACCTCAAACCCGTCGATGCCCGGCATCATGATGTCCAGCAGAATCAGTGAGGGCAGCGCCAGCTTGGCAATGGACAGAGCCTGCTCGCCGTCGCGCGCGGCCAGCAGTGTATAGCTAGCGCCCTCCAGCGTTTTATACAGCACTTGCAGGTTAGTGGGATTATCGTCGACCAGCAGTACCTGATCGACAGGGCGTCGACTCATCAATCATCGTCCTCTCGCAGGAGCTTTTTCAGCCCTTGGAAGTCAAAATTCTGCAACAGCGACTGAGCGTGCAACACATAGCTGCCATACTCTCCGTTTTCGCGAGTCTCACAGAATTCGTTCATCGCCGCGATGTCACCCAAGGCGAGTAAATCCAGTAGCGACTGGCGGTCTTCCTTGGGCAGCGGCTTACCCTCATAAGCACTCTCATCCTGATTCATCGCTGACTTGCCTCCATTGCTTTGGGCTGGCTCATGGGATGACAGCTCAGCTCGCATATCTTGCTTATCTTGCTTACCGACATAGTCGGCAATCACGTCGAGCAGTTCGTCTATCTGTACCGGCTTGGACAGATAAGCGTCGCAACCAACCTCAAACGCCTGAGACTTGGTATCAAGCCCCGCACTGGCGGTTACCATAATCACCACGGTATCTTTCCAGGCTGGGTTCTGCTTGATTTTGCTGGTGCAGACCAGGCCGTCCATCTCGGGCATGCGGTAGTCCATCAATACCAAGTCGGCAGGCTCAGCTTCCATCGCCTCCAGCGCTTCAACTCCGTTAGCAACCTGAACAACCTTGTCGGCCACGGATTCCAGCATACCCGCCAGCACCATGCGGTTATCCGTATTATCGTCGGCTATCAGTACGTTCAGGCCGCTGATTTCAGCGCGCGGTTTTTCTTCCGGCAGTTTCGCCGTTGAGGAACGTCGGCGATCGTGGGGGATGGCGTCGGCTTCGCCCAAAGGAATATCAAAGCGGAAGGTTGTGCCCTTGCCCATCTCACTCGCGACCGAGAGCTTTCCACCCATGGCCTCACACAGCCGCCGACAGATTGCCAGGCCTAGCCCGGTCCCCTTGCCGTCATGCTCATTGACCCGACTGAAGGGCTCGAAAATAGCCTTGGCCTTATCTTCCGGAATGCCAATACCGGTATCTACCACACTGAACAGTAATGCCCGCTCTTCCGGATCGAAATCCACCTCAAGCCACACCCGCCCACTTTCCGTAAATTTCACCGCGTTACCGAGCAGGTTCACCAGTATCTGCCTGAGCTTCACCTCGTCGGTACGCACCAGATCCGGCACCCGCGACGACACTTTATGCTCATAGCCCAGATTTTTGGCCTGGGCTCGCTGCCGCAGAATATCCGCCACGCCGGCCAGCACGTCGCGCAAGTTGGTGGTGTGCATAGAGGCTTTGAAGGTGCCACTTTCTACCTTGGCCAGATCGAGGACATCGTTAATCAGGTTGAGCAGGTGTTGCCCGCAGTTCTCAATGGCATCCAGATAGCCCTGGCTTTCTTTCGGCAGGTTTTTTTGGCGCTGCAACAGCTGCACGTAGCCCAGCACACCGTTGAGCGGCGTCCTTAATTCATGGCTGGCACTAGACAGGAACTGGCTCTTGGCGTGGTTGGCGTCTTCGGCCGCGATACGGGCGGTAATCAGCTCGTCTTCCATCCGCTTGCGCTCGGTGATATCACTCATGATACCCATGGCACGCAGGGGCTTACCGTCAGCGGTGGTATCGACAATATCGCCCCGGCTCAGAATCCAGCGATAAATCCCGCTGTTATCCCGCACCCGAAATTCAATGCTGAGCCCCACCTCCAGCACCTCTTCACTGGCTATAACGCGGCGCATGGCGCCAAAGTCGTCGGGGTGAAAAATACTGCCGAAACGCTGCATCGGAATACTTTCTGGTGGCACAGGATATCCCAACTGACGGTAAAAGCCCTCGCCCACAGCGATGGTGTCGTGTTCGATATCCATATCCCAGAGGTGACTCTGGGAAGCATCAAGCGCAAGCTGGAAGCGACGCTCGCTGAGCTTCAGCGCACGTTCGGTTTGGGAGCGTGTATCCACCATAAAGTTGGCATGCTTTGCCAACTCTTCAAATTCAGCAAAGGGTAGCTCACGTACATCAATCTGGGTGGAACGCTCACTGGCCTGAGCAAAAAAATCCTGAAACCGGTTAAAACCCTGCGCATTGAGAGTAGCCAACCGGCGCGCTACCAATGTCGCTACCAGCATCAGCGCCAGCGCGATCGAGGAGATAAACAGGGTGTGGCGCAACACCCTGGCCTCCAGGGCGTCTCGCTCTGCCTCCATCAAGGCGTAATACTCATCCAGGAAGAAACCGGCGCCCACCAGCCAGCCCCAGTCTTCCTCCAACTGAACATAACTCACCGCTGGTGAGCGACGGGCGCCGTCTGCGCGCACCCATTCCGATTCCACCAACTCACCATTATCGGACGCCGTCTGCAGAACCTCGGCGACGGCCGCCATACCGGGCTGCAACTTGCCCACCATGGCCGGATTGTAGGGGTTCACCAGCTGTTTGCCCTTGAGGTCGGTGACAAACAATATAGAGCTGTCCACATCAAAAGGAACGGCCGCCAGGCGATCGATAACCTCGCTCTTGATGCGTTCTATTTCATCGGCGAGATAAACGCTGGCGCCGATATAGAGATCCAGGGGTTTGAAGTAGTAAACAAAGCTGATATTGCGCTGTGCTGCCAAATTCGCTTCATTAAAACGATATTCCAGCATGCCGTAGGTTTTTTCGCGCAGCGCGGTATGCACCTGCTCAGTAAAGTTTGACAACACCGCACTGCGGCGCAAACGATCGCGCGACGACGGATGCAGTGGCGCAAGCAGCGCATTGCCATCACCCTGCAACGCAAAGAAAAAGCCCTTCTGATCGTGAAAGCGCAGCGGCTCCAGTGTGGTTTTTACTCTGGCGAGCATGGCGCTCCGACTATCGGTGGCAGCGGTCTCGCGATGCAGGTTAGCCACCAGCGCAAGGGCTACCGCCACCTCCTGACGCAGCTCCTGATACAAACGGTGATTGAGCTGGGACTTTTTGTAATCCACATAGTCAATCGCCTTGCTGACTTCGCGTTTCAGCAGCTCAGTGCGGGATTCGACAAAGGTCTTGCGCAGGTTTTCCGATTGCTCGGTAAAGCTGTCGTATTCGGTAGCTATCCAGATGGCGCCGTTGATCGCCACCGGCACCGCCGCCAACGCGATCATGCTGACCAGGTAGATCTGGATCAGGCTTCGTTTTCTCCGCATTTCACTCCCGCGCTGCTCGGCGTTTTCTAACAGACCATGCTACAACCGCAAGCGGCTTCACGCCAGCCTAGCACAATACCCGCAACATACTGCTTTACCTTGGGTTTTTAGCAGCTACAATGGGGGTACGCCTAAAAACAATAGCGCCGGGGACTCTCATGGCTACAGATGACGCAACCATTTTCATTGTAGAAGATGACGAGGCAGTACGTGATTCCTTACGCATGATGCTGGAATCACTGGGACACCATGTGGAAGCCTTTGATCGCGCTGACGCCTTTCTGGAAGCCTACGACCCCGAGCGGGCCGGCTGTTTGGTGCTCGATATCCGCATGCCCGGCATGAATGGCATGGAGTTGCAGCGCAAGCTCAATGCGATGACCTCCATCCTTCCCATCATCTTCGTTACCGGCCACGGCGATGTACCCATGGCGGTAGAGGCCATGCAGCAGGGCGCGGTGGATTTTGTGCAAAAGCCCTACCGGGAACAGGATCTGCTCGACAAGATTCAGAAAGCCATCGCCATGGACGCCGAACATCGCCAGGAACTGCGCGAAGTTCAAGTCATTCAAGGGCGCTACAATGAACTTACACCCCGCGAAAGCGAGGTCATGGCCATGATGGTTGAGGGTAAGGCCAACAAAGTTATCGCCATTGACCTGGACATCAGCCAGCGCACCGTCGAGATTCACCGCGCGCGAGTGATGGAAAAGATGTGCGCTAAATCCCTGGCGCAATTGGTACGCATGTCGATGGCCCTGAAACAGGCGGGCTAACAAGCCGCTGCCTACCCCGCCTTCACGCCTGCCGGCGCGCGCAGCCTAGGCAGCCAGCTCCAGCTAGTTCGCGCGCGTGATGGCCTCATCCAGATCCCCAATCACACTGAGCAACGCATCACTTGGGCTAACCATGCCCTCTTCCAGCACCGGCTTGATCTCGCACTTTTCAGGCATGGGCAGCCCTGCTTCCAGCAAGCCCTGCATCCGCGGAATAAACACAAACTGAAGCCACTGTGCCAAATCGAGCGTATCGACACAAAAGGGCTGGCTGCTGGCCAACGCCGCCGGATCGGGCGCTTGTGCCGACCACAGTCCGGACGCTCGCATAATGGCTTCAAGATCAATCAGCAGCGAAGCAATCTCGGTATTGGCTTGCATGACAGGTCACTCACAATGGGTGGTTTGGAGAATTCGATACTGTCGCGGGCTAAGGAACCCAATAACCGGGTCAGCTACGACCCTCTATTCAAATACGCGTCGAAACGGTGGCAACGAATCCAGCATTTTCTGACCATAACGCCGGGTCAGCACCCGCCGATCCAGAAGCGTTATTCGACCACTGTCACTCTCCTTACGCAACAACCGCCCACTAGCTTGAACTAGCTTAAGGGCGGCGTCAGGCACGGAAATTTCCATAAAGGCATTGCCGTTATTTTTCTCAATCCACTCTGCCAGAGCCTGCTCTACCGGGTCGTCTGGCGGCGCAAAGGGGAGTTTCGCAATAATGACATGCCGACAGTAATCACCGGGAAGATCCACGCCTTCGGCAAAGCTGGCCAAGCCAAACAGACTGCTGTATTCCCCGGCATCCACCTGCTCGCGATGCCTGGTCAGCATTTCGTGCTTTGAATAGTCGCCCTGCTTCAGGATCTGACGCTGCAGGTCCGGTGGGAGCCCTTCGTATACAGCGAGCATCTGCCGCCATGAAGAGAATAATGCCAGGGTGCCGCGCTCCTCACGCAACAGCGTCGGCATCATCTCGATTAGCGCGTCGGTATGCGCCTGTGCATTACCCGCATCACAGTTCATGGCGGGCACGCGCAACTCCGCCTTTTCCTGATGGGCAAAGGGACTCGGTACGACCGCACAATCACTGATGTCCGCCAGACCTGCACGCATACTCAGGCGCCCGAAATCGCCCAGCGCCGTCAGCGTGGCCGATGTCAGTACGGCGCCGAAACAGCGTTTCCAGAGGGTAGCTGCCAGTGTGTTGGCCGCCAAAATGGGGCTACAGCAAAGCTCCATATCCAGAGCGCCACTCGGCGTCTCCACCATTTTCACCCAGCGCGCCATCGGTGGTTCTTCGTTTTCACTGGCACTGTGGTAATTGCGCCACAGCCCCATCTGATTCTCCACCCGCCGCTGGATGGTGGCAACCGCAGCCAACCACTGTTCGAGCACCTCGCGGTCAAACTGTTTGCTACGCTTGTCGAGTGCGTCTTCGAGGGCTTCCTGCACGTCGTCTACTTCGTCGAGTATTGCGCTGCAGGCCTGCATCATTTCCGCCGATTGCTGCTGCAACAAGGCTGGCACAAGCCCGTGCTCAAAGCGCAATACATCACCGCTACCACGCGCCTCCAGCCCCTCCTGCACCAGCGATTCCACCAGTGGAGACGCTTCGCGAGATACCTCCAGCAATACCGCCATATGTCCGGCGAGAGCGTCAATCAGCGAACGCAGCTCTCCCTGCCCGATTTGTTCCGCCATACCGCGAACCGCGCGCAGGGTTTGATCCAGCCAGCGCTCGGTTGCGTGAAATCGCAGCTGAAAACTGAAATGATTGATCACCTTATCGGGCAGATGATGCGCCTCGTCAAAAACGTAAATGGCATCTTCCGGCGGCGGCAGAATGGCCCCGCCACCCAGCGCCAGATCTGCCAGCACCAAATCGTGGTTGGCCACCACGACGTCAACATCCTGCAGATTTTCCCGCGCTTTGAAGAACGTGCACTCGCGGATAAAGCTGCAGCGTCGTCCGGTACACTGGGCCGGCTCCGTGGTCAGTCGCAACCAAGATTCATCATCGATGGCATCAGGCCATTGATCGCGGTCGCCATCCCACTGGTTTCTTGCCAGCGCATCGGCCATGTTCTGGTAGAGATGAAGTACCTGCGCTTCGGGCTGGGCGGCGATTTCATCGGGGTACAACAATTGATTCTGGCCACCGCCAGACAGCTGCTGGTCCAGCCGCGCATGACACAAATAGCGCTGCCGCCCCTTGGCCAAAGCAAAATCAAAATCCAGACCGGAGTGTTCAATAATGTCGGGAATATCGCGCAGCAGGATCTGCTCCTGCAGTGCAACAGTCGCCGTGGAAATCACTAAGGTTTTGTTGCGGGCCCGCGCAATCGGCAGTGCCGCCACCAGATAGGCGAGGGTTTTGCCCGTACCGGTACCCGCCTCGACCACCACCAGCGGCTTGCCGCCGGTACGCTGACCAGCATCGTCGCACTCTATGGCTGACAGGGTGCGCGCCACATGCGCAATCATCAGGCGCTGGCCATAGCGCGGCTTTAAACCCTTGGACGACAAGAAGGTGGAATAGGCCGTCTGGATTTGTTGCTTGAGGCTATCGTCCACCACGATCTAGGCCGACTCCACCGCCGGCAGTCGGCCGAGCTTGGCCCGCACCGCATTGGCATAGATGGCAACAGCCTTGGTTCGATACTCAGCCGGAATGCTCGCCATGCGAGCGTCAAATTCGGCGCGTGAAGCCGCTCCCAGATCGCCAAGTTCGGTCAGCACGTCGGCCGGCAGCTTGCGCCAGTCGTCACTGCCGGTTTGCTGCTCGTAGGCCCAGATATTGCTCGGCTGCAGGCGATACTCCTGCACTATCTGCTGGTCAACAGCGGCAGCTACTTCGACTGGTGTTTCGAAGTCGGCGGCCAAGGGCTCACCAAAATGCACATGCACGCGCCCTTTCTGACCGCGGATTCCCATTGCAATGCTTTTCAGATCTTCATATTCAGCTTTAAGGTAATCGCCGTCGCGCTCGCGCAAGGTCAACTCGCGGGCCTTGGCCTCATCGCAGGGATCCCACTCGTAGGAAATCGCTACCGGCACAATACCCAGCGTTTTTATAAAATCAGCGAACGCCTCTTCACCTTTTCGCTGACTCATACACAGCATTTTGATAATGGCTGGCTCCGTGACATCAATACCGTCTTTGGCTCGGCCTTCACGCTGCGCCAGCCAGATCGTGGCCTGCTCCTGCGTGAGAGAGTGACGAATGTAATTGGACAGGGTTTTGTAGGCCGCCAGCATCTGCCGCGGTCCCTTGGCGGAGCGTTTAACGATAAAGCTTTTGTTTAACCGCATCAGGTCAGCAGCAAAGGGCTTGCTCAGCAGATTGTCGCCAATCGCGATGCGTACGGTATCGCCGCCATTGTGGTATAGCGCGTAATTTACAAAGGCCGGATCAAGTGCGATATCGCGATGATTACTGATCAGCAGCCATGGGCGGTTGCGGTCAAGATTATCCAGCCCGGACACGGTGAAGCGGCTGGTGGTGGTCTCGATCATGTCATCCATGTAGAGCTTCACCACTTGTTGAAACTGGCGCACCGTGGCCACGCCACGCAGTTGCCGTTTCAGCACGGTGCGCACCAGCGGCCGCACCAATTTGGGAAACACGCGCTGCAGTCGCGGCAGTCGCAGACCGGCAATCGTGTCCAGCAACTCCTTGTCGTTCAATAACTTGCGCAATACGGGCGCAACTTCATCGTCATTGTACGGTCGAATATCGGCAAAACTGTCCATAAAATTCTGTGCTTTTATATCCCCACCCGGCAGAACAGCCCGCCGCGACAGCGCGCTATTCTACAGCATTCAACGGATGCCCGCCCCGCCAACACCACCGCGCATTTTTGCCACACAAAACTGGCCGTTGCGCACATCGCACCACTGACACACAGGCCGTATGCTTGTCGGGCTGAACAAGACAGTTTCTGGAGCCCATCATGAGCGATCTCGGCTATAAGCCCTTCGACTGCGACAATCACTACTACGAATCCCACGACGCCTTCACCCGGCACGTACCCAAGCACATGCGTCCGCGCTGTGTGCAGTGGGCTGAGATCGAGGGCCGTAAATACCACGTGGTGGGCGGCAAGGTATCCCGCGCGGTTACCAATCCCACCTGGGACCCGATTGCCAAGCCGGGCAGCATTTCGGATTTCTTGCGCGGCAACCCTAACAAACTCAAGCCCGAAGAACTGCTCAGCGACCCGGAGCCCCTGCCCGATTGCTATATCAATCGCGATGCAAGAATCAAAGTGCTGGACGAACAGGGCCTGGACGCCATGTGGCTGTTTCCGACGCTGGGCGTTCTCTACGAAGAGCTGCTGAAGCACGATATCGAAGCAGTACGAACCCAATTTCGCGCGTTTAACCGCTGGCTGGAGGAAGACTGGGGCTGCAACTACCAAAATCGTATTTTCGCATCGCCCTACATATCTCTAGCAGACGTAGATTTCGCCTGCGAAGAGCTGGAATGGGCCCTGAAACAGGGGGCACGTACTGTATGCATGCGCCCCGCCGCCGTGTGGACCGAAAACGGCCCACTGTCGCCATCACACCCGACATTTGATCCCTTCTGGGCACGCGTTAATGAGGCCGGTATTACTGTCGTCGTTCACGCGTCAGATTCGGGCTATACCACCCATGGCTATGTAGACGACGGTTTCAGCACCGGTGGCTCCAATGCATTCAGCTCTTGGGCACCCAATATCAAACACTTTAATATCGAACGCGCAGCCTACGATTTTCTGGTAACACTGTGTTACGAAAAACTGTTTGAACGTTTCCCCAACCTGCGCATTGCGTCCATCGAAAATGGCGCTGAATTTCTGCCGGACCTGGTGCGTAAACTCAAGCAGTCTCGCGACCGCATGGACACCATGGGCTATTACAAGGAAGACCCGGTTGAACTGTTCAAACAGCACGTGTGGATCAACCCATTCTGGGAAGACGATGTCTATGAAGTGGAAGAAATCATGGGGGCCGACCGAGTGATTTTCGGTTCCGACTGGCCGCACATAGAAGGCATGCCAACACCTCTGGACTATGTGCCGGAACTGGCAAAATTTGACGACCTTAAAAAGAAACGCATTCTGCGCGACAACGTGGTGGAGTTAAACGAGCTCAAACCGCTGTAACGACACACCCAGCGGGCGCGAGCCCAGCATACGCAGAAACAAAAAAGGCGCCGCATGGGCGCCTTTTTTTATGATAAGGGTCTATCAGACAACCGTTACGTTGGCAGCCTGCGGGCCTTTGTCACCCTGAACCACTTCAAATTCTACACGCTGACCTTCGGTCAGGGTTTTAAAACCCGAACCCTGAATCGCGCTGAAATGAACGAATACGTCCTTGCCGCCATCTTGCTCCAGAAAACCAAAGCCTTTAGATTCGTTAAACCACTTAACCTGGCCAGTTGCTTTAGACATTGCTTTTTCTCCTCGGCATGTTCACCGAAATGGTACTTGAACTCTGCATACGCAGATTTTGTGTTGACGGTAAGGCGCAGAGATGACTTTGGAAAAACAAGATGAAGATCTTGTACCCGGCCAAGCTCAATTGACTGAGTACAGACAGGCAGGTCGTTCTAAATTGCTTCACAAGTTGCACACTGAGTCTTAGTCAGCACAATCGATTATACGACAAAGTACCTGCGCGTACAGACATTTTGTACTATCACCAAAAACCCTTATTACGGGCCCGAGGGCGCCTCTATATGGGCCGTCAAGGCTTCGCGATCAGCCACTATTATTCGGCCATATGCCAGCTTTACCCAACCGTTTTTTTCGAGCGCTTTCAGCTCTTTGCTAACGCTTTGGCGCGAGGTTCCCAGCAGGCGCCCGAGCTCGTCCTGCGGCAGATGAAAATCAATTTCGATACCGTGTTCGTGAGGGCGGCCGTAATCGTCAGCCAAAGCCAGCAGACGCTTGGCCAAGCGCTGCGACAAAGGCAGCAACATCAGGTCGCTCATACCTTCCATGGCCATTCGTAGCTTACGGCACAATATCTGTACGAACGGCGCGTAGAGTTCGGGCTGGCGCGCCAGCAAATCCTGAATTGCCTGGCGCGGCACCACCAACACCTGACACTCGCCGCAGGCGACAGCATCTGTCAGGCGCGGCAGACCGTCAAAAATGGAAATCTCCCCGAGCCAATCACCGTTTTCGAAGTAGGTGGCGGTAAGTTCCTTGCCTTCACTGGAAGTATTGGAAATACGCACCCGTCCGCGCTCCACGCCAAACAGCCCCGTGGGCTGGTCGCCGCGAGCATAGAGCAGCTCACCATCGTGCAGTCGCCGGCGCTGCGTGTGGCGAGAGAGTTCATCCAGAACACTGCCGGGAAGCTTCGCAAACCAGGCATTGGTCTCCAGGCTCTGGCGAATGGATAAGGCTTGATTCAATTAACGCCCCTGATTGTCAATTCATTGACAGTTTTCTTATAGAAAGGCGCGCAGTATGGTGACACATAGACAGCGCATTGACAGGAGATTGCCATGAGCCAGACAGCGAGTAAACCCGCAGACAACGTCAAAGACCGGGTCACGGCTGAAGAGTGGGAGGCGCGGGTCAACCTGGCGGCGGCCTACCGATTGGTGGCCATGTACGGCTGGGATGATCTTGTGTTTACCCATATTTCATCGCGGGTACCCAACACCGACCATCATTTCCTGATCAACCCTTACGGCATGATGTTCGAAGAGGTCACCGCTTCGTCCCTGGTCAAAATCGACGCCGAGGGCAACAAGATCGACGACTCGCCTTATGACGTCAACCCGGCGGGCTTCACCATACACAGCGCCATTCATGCCGCTCGCGAAGACGCCCACTGTGTCATGCACACCCACTCGCTTAACGGGGTTGCTGTCTCCACCCAGAAGGAAGGTCTGCTGCCCATTTCCCAGCAAGCTACGCTGGTGCTGTCCAATCTGGGTTACCACGACTACGAAGGCATCGCCCTGAACGAGGATGAGAAACCGCGCCTGGTGCAAGACCTTGGGGAAAATGTCTTTCTGATGCTGCGCAATCACGGTCTGCTAACGGTTGGCCAGAGCCCGGCTGACGCCTTCCTCGCCATGTATATTTTTGAAGCCGCCTGCATGATTCAGGTGCGCGCGCTGGCAGGCAATCGTGAATTGATACCGGTACAGCAAGATATTCTCGACGGCGTGCGTGAAGCGGCCCAGGTGGTCACACGTGGCATGTTCGGCGGCCTGGCCTGGCCGGGGTTACTGCGCAAACTGCAGCGCCAGAACCCAGGCTACGACCAGTAATTGGCTCGTTTGAACAACGGAGACTTAGTCATGAACAAGCAAACCCTCACCATTCCCGAAGGCGGCTTCACCTCCTTTAAGGAATTCTACCCCTACTATTTGAGTGAGCATGAAGATCGCACCTGCCGACGCCTGCACGTCATCGGCACCACACTGGTTATCGCCCTGGTGAGTTATGTAGTAGCCACTCAGCACTGGAGCTGGCTGTGGCTGTTACCGCTGATAGGCTACGGTTTTGCTTGGGTTGGCCACTTCTTCTTCGAGAAAAACAAGCCGGCCACCTTTAAAAATCCGCTCTACAGCCTGTGGGGAGACTTTGTTATGTGGAAGGATGTCGTGACGGGCAAGCTCGCCTGGTAAGAGACAAAACCCCGCCAACAAAAACCGGGGGCTACCCCGGTTTCTCAGCCCCGTTCAGCCAGCACCCGCTCTACCGTATCAACAATCACCTGAGTCTGGCGATCCACTTCAATGTTAACCCGGTCGCCCTGCCGAAGTAGCGAAAGATTGGTCGCCCTGAGCGTTTCCGGGATCAGGCAGACCGAAAACCGGCCCGTTTTCTGATCCATGGTTGCCACTGTCAGGCTGCATCCGTGCAGACCAATAAAGCCCTTTTTAAACACATACTTGGCCAGCGCCAGCGGCAACTGAAAGGTCATCGTGCAATTATTTTCGGTATGCTCCAGCCCCACCAGTTCAGCGACACCATCGATGTGACCCGACACGATATGACCACCGATTTCCCCTGCCTGCGTAACCGAGCGCTCCACATTCACCGGCTCGTTTTCACGCAACTGTCCCAGCGTGGTCAGTGACAGGGTTTCCTGCATGGCATCAAAACCCACCTGCGTGCCGTCGATATGAGTCACGGTCATGCACACACCATTAAGCGCAACACTGGCGCCAATCTGCAGCCCGGCAACCAGAGGCTCGTCGAGCTGCATGACCAACTGCCGCAAACCCGGCTTCTCGATAAGGCGCGCCAGAGGAAACGCACCCTGGACGATACCGGTAAACATATAAACTCCTAGTGAGCGACCGTAACAGTCGCGGCAATCATCAATTGGGAAATAAAATACAGCGGCAGACCCCACAGCCGGTTGCCAAACCCCGGCGCCACGAACCGGTTCCGCGCCACCGCCAGATCAGACACCGCAAACGCCAGCGCGCCGGCCGGGATCAGCCAGTTCACCTCACTGATAGCAAAGGCGATACAGACCATCAATGAAATAACCACCACATAGGCCACCACCGCCACGCGGAAGGCTTTGTCGAGATATGGCCACAACCAGCGCAGCACAACAAAGGCCACAATTGCCATTGCGACTATCGCGCCCAGTAGCCGGCCAGCATCCAGCGGCCATTGCCAAAAACCCACCGCATAAGCCAGATGCCCCAGCAGGAACGCCAGCATGCCACCCAGAAACGCAGGCCCCTGACCCGGCGGGATCAACAGCACATCACCTGCCATGCACAGCACCAGCCCCACGAGAATCCACACCCCATAGTCGCTTTCCAGCGCTCCGCTAGCCAGCCCAGCCCAGATACACGCCAGCGCCGCCAGCGGCTTGAGCAGCCATTCTGCGCGTTTTATACCCTGCCGTTCGAAAACCAGTAACAGGGCGACCGAACCGAGGCACAGTGCCACCGGCAGGGTAAGTACTTGCGGGAACATGGTTTTTTCCTCGCGTTAAAAAACTTGGGGGTTACGTAAATATTGTTTACCATGACACCGGTTATAACAAGCAATAATAAGGATCTCATTCGTGTCAAATACGCTCGGCAAAATCGCTACCCTCGCATTCTGGATCGCCGCCGTTATCAACCTGATCACCCCGTTTGGTGCCGCTGCCCCTTGGATTACCGGGATTGCCGCTGCGCTACTGGTCGCCCACAGTATTGAATGCATCTATTTTCGCAAACAGATTCAGGCAGACCCCAACCACTCCGCGTTGGCTGGCACCATTCTGGTGCTCCTGTACGGTGTGCTGCATAGTGGTCAGTGGTTGAACAAATCCAAAGCCTGATTCGCCCCACCAGCAATGGAGAAGACCGCAACAGACTGGTAGGATTGCGCCTTTCCGGACATATGTGTGTTGAGGCGACCCATGAAGCGAGTTGTATTCAATCAAAAAGGCGGCGTAGGCAAAACCAGCATCACGTGCAATCTTGCCGCCATCAGCGCTTGGAAAGGCTACAAAACCCTGGTTATCGACCTGGACGTGCAGGGCAACAGCAGCGAGTACCTGATTGGCGACCAGTTCAAAGAGCTAACCGATAACGCCGCCGATTTTTTCCGGCAAAAACTATCGTTCTTCGGCAAGGGCAAGGAACCCCGGGACTTCATCTACAATACAGAGTTCGAAAACCTGTTTTTGATGCCATCCAACCCAGAACTGGCTAGCATCGAGCGCGATCTGGAATCGCGCCACAAAATCTACAAGCTGCGTGATGCCCTGGAAAATCTGGCGGACGAATACCAGCATATTTATATCGACACCCCACCCGCCCTGAATTTCTATAGTCGCTCTGCGCTGATCGCCGCCGACTCGTTATTGATTCCCTTTGACTGCGACAGCTTTTCTGCGGGCGCCCTGATGAACCTGCTCGACACGGTGGCGGAGATCAGGGAAGACCACAACCCGAAACTGTCGCTAGAGGGTGTGGTGGTCAACCAATTCCAGGCCCTCGCCTCGCTACCGCAACAACTTACTGAAGAGCTGACCGACATGGGGCTGCCATTGTTCGACACCTATCTGAGCAGCTCGGTCAAAATGAAAGAGTCACGCACCCGTCAAACGCCGCTGATCTATATGGCGCAATCGCACAAACTGACGCAACAGCTGCTGGCGATTCACAGCGACCTGGAAGAGAACAGCAAAAAGCAGTCAAAAAAGAAAAGCGCCTAAATTTACGAAGATAAAAAAGCCCGCAGCAAAGCGGGCTTTTTTATGGGTGTACTAGCGACCAGCGTGGTCGCCCGCATGCTTGCTAACGCGGCACCAGGCTAACGGTAGATTCACGCTGAATACGCATCATACCCAAACCAAAGTTGGCCACATCCGCGTCCACTTCCATTCGATACGCGAGCTCATCCTTGGGCGCATTTAACAGTTTCTGTATCAACGACAGACCGCTGAGCAGATTCAACTCGACGGGCACGGTGAAACTCACGCTGTCATTGGCTCCAATCTCCAGCTTTTCTGTGCGTTTGCCAAAGGCCACTTCCGTGTCTTCCAGAAAAATTCGGTAATTGAGCGTATTGATATTCAGCCCAAAACCATTGGTGTTACGCACCCGAACACCAATATTCAAGGTCTGCGTAAATCCACGACTGGGTTGCAGAGACAACGATGTAACCGATATTTCGGGCTTGGCGGTATCGCGCAACAGCGCACAACCGCTGCCCAAAACCATCAGAAACACAAGAATAAAAAAACCGCTCGCCTTGGCGAGCGGTTGCTGAAGGAGTAAAGCCATGGATTAGTTTCCGGTGGGGATCAGGCTCAGTTCAACGCGACGGTTCTGTGAGCGACCGGCGGCCGAATCATTGGAAGCAATCGGGTCACGTGGTCCCATGCCCGCAGTGCGCACGCGGTCAGCTGCAACGCCGCTGTTCAGGAAAAAGCGGGCGACGCTATCAGCACGTTGCTCTGACAACTTCTGGTTGTGTTCGAAGCTGCCGGTAGAATCGGTGTAACCGTTGATCTGCAGCAGGGTTTTGTCGTATTCCTTGACCACTTGAACAACGCTGTTCAGCACGTCAGTAAAGGAAGGCTGCAGTGAAGAGCTATTGGTGGCAAAGGTGATGTTGCCCGGCATGATCAACTTGATGGTGTCGCCAATGCGCTCTACGCGAACACCCGTAGCTTCAAGCTGCTGACGCAGTTTGGCTTCTTGGGTATCCATGTAGTAACCGGTGCCAGCACCAATCGCCGCACCCGCCAGAGCGCCCTGCTTGATCGCTTTGTTCTTGTCTTTACCCGCTGTAGCCGCGCCGATAGCAGCACCGGCCAATGCGCCTATACCAGCACCTTTTGCGGTATTACTGGTTTTCTTCTCACCAGTGTACGGGTCGATGGTACAACCTGCCACGACCAGAGCAAGCGCTACGCTTGCGATACGAACAGACCATGTTGCTTTCATTTAGGGATCCCCTGTGTGTATAAAAATTACAGCTTGTGAGTGTAGATTCTGTGACGCCTATAATTCTGTGTACTAATGCCGTTTTTTCTGTCGCCCTCAGGGTACACCCGGGGGCAGCCATTGTCCGTCACTATCAGCATCGATGTATACCGGATTACTCACCGCCACCGGCTGCAGCCCCGGAAACAGCTTTTGGTAGACCCGACCAGCCTCTCCGGAAACTTCCACAACCGCCACGCTATCACGCTTTACATGAACGATTTCTGAATAATCCTGCCCCGGAACAATACTGCGCTCAAGATATGTGCGGCCGTTCACGTAGAGCCGCAGCGTGCTGACATCTACCCAGGGCACTGCATCAACACGAATGGTCAGCGCAATCGACCCGCCCTGCAGCTCCTGCCCCATGGCGTTATCGCCGTTGTGGGTGATCGACAACAGGGGGCCACTGGTCAGAAAAAGTTCGCCCGCGCGCACTGCCCTGACCAGTGCAGTCTCCGGGGAGCTCTCAGCGTCAGCCGCAAGTTTTACGTAATTGCGCGGTACCGAGACTACCTCGTCCATACCGTGTGAATCGCTGTTGCCGGTAGCGCGAATGCGGTAACCCTGATTGAGCAGCGACAGCCAGTCGCGTAGCGCTATCGGAAAAGCATCCATTTCAGCGCCGTTGAGAATTTCCATGGCGTCAAAGTCGATATCGCGAAAACCACTACTGGCGGGCTCCAGCAGGGAATGATTGCGCGGATGGGTCAGTGGCAACACCGGCTCAAAGGGCTTGGCCTGCGACAGGTGATTGAAATAGGAGAGGTCACTGTCAATCGCATCCTGCGAGCGCGGGTGATTGAGCTGAAAAATCGCGCCCGGGTAGCGATAACGGGTATCGGTAATCAGATCGCGTAAGCGCCGGTCTTCAACCCGTGGCGCGCCACCGGCAAACAGCTCATTGCGTTCCGCCACCGGAAAAATATTGCTGTGTCCCAGCGAAGTGGGGGCCACCGGGGTACGCGCCATCCCGGTCAGCTCTGAGCCGGTAATCAGGGTAATGGGGGTATCGAGCGCCAGCGACGCAAGCGCTTCACGCCCATCAACAATACGGTTATGTTCGCTCAACACCAGCAGTTTGGCGTCTTGGGCGGCAAAGGTACGAAAACGCTCGGTTAGCGGCAGCGTGGAATCAAAACTCTGGCCCGCATGCACGTGAAAATCTGCCGACACCCAGTCACTCTCCAGCAGCCGCTGCGGAGCCTCTATTTCCAGGGATGTCACTTCACCCGGCTTAAGCTCTAGCCGAGTAGTTGTCACGGAGTGCTCAAGCCCCCGCGACGCGAGCACTTCATACTCACCCGGCGGTAGAAATACCACGCGGGGATCAGATCTCACGCCGGCGAGCGATACGCTGTTGCTCACTAGCGAGTGCTCCACCGGCTGGCCCTTATTGCGAAAGTTGAGCAAGTCGTCGCCCAGGCGCGGTGTTGGCGTATTGCCAAGCCCGAAAAAACTGAGCTTCATCGCTTTGCCCGCAGGCAAGCGCAGTTCGGTACGCTCGCGAAATACGACCGCACCAAGATCGGTATCACCAGCAATTCGCTGATTTAGCTCAACCGTTTCACCCCAGGGACTGCGCGCTACTACTCTCGCTTTCATCAATTCTTTCGGCAGCGTCAGCGAAAATTCACCCGGATACTCCACCCGGCGCTGACTCACCGAACGACCATCGTCGGCAAATACTTCCAGTGAAACCGGTGCCGTATTCACACTGCCGCGCAAGGTCGGGCCCTGATAGATCTGATCGGTCGCGGCAGCAACATCAGCAGCGGCGCCAACGAGCATTCGAAAGTGAACCACCATCCGCTCACCAACTTTCAGATCCATCAGCTGGCTCTGCAGCATCTGCATCATGCCTAGCTTTTCGCTGCCCAGCCACAATGGCCGCGTCATCCAGCCGTGCAGGCTGTAATCTGGCAGCGTAACCAGGAACTGGGGCAATCGATGATCAACACCGTCGCGATCTGTCAGGTAGGCCGAGGCCAGTTGTACACCGTAACTCAGTGGCGCAGGCTCCACGTGACTGCCCACCAGAATATTCCAGTCTGCCGGCATCATCCCTGCCGTCAGCGAAAACATGCTGTGCCGATCAACGTAGGGGTGGTCAAAGCCAATACTGTAATTGGGTGCTATGGTCGACAGGGTGTAGGGGGTTAATGCGCGGTGAGGGTATAGTGTGAGCAAGCCACTCAGCCGCACTGGGCGTCCGGGAGCCAGCCGCTCTACCTCCACCCATAATGATAGCGCCGAGGGGTCAGATTCGCTAAATACGTAGCGCAGTGTCTGACGCAAACCGCCGTCTTCACCCACCACCACAACTTCAGCCTTCGAGGCGCCCGACTTGGCCAGAATTTCACTGGCGCGAATCGCTTTTTCCTTGGCCAATCCAGTCAGCAGATTGGCATAGGTCCACTGATCGTCATCGCGGCCACAGAATCCAAAGTCGATCAAACTGCCGCCACCGGCGACGATTCCAGCGTCGTGTTCGACATCGCTGATCGCAGCACACAGAGTGCCGTTGGTCAGCCACCAGTCGCCGCGACCGGCGATGGCATCCACGCCACCGCGCGCCGCCGACGCCATATTGGCTGCGTCCAGCTGAAACGCGGCGTAGTCAGCACCTGCGGGGGATGCGATGCCAGCCCAAACTAAAGTCACAGCGCACAAAGAGCGCCATTTACCTAGCGTTATGCTTTTCACAAACACTCCCCAGGCACCAGCAGCCTCAGGCCACCAATAACCTTAGGCGCCCATCACAAAAATGCAGATCACACTACCCAGTGCAACCAGATAAGCCAGGGAGCGCAAGGCATCTTTGTCCGCAAGATAAAAAATGGCGTGGAACACGCGGGCAACAACAAATATCAGCGCGATACTGGCCAGTTTTTCTTGGGGTACGCCTGCAATATAAGAGGCAAGGAGAGCAGCGGAAAACAGAATCAATGCTTCCCAAGCATTCTGCTGGGCAGCAAAAGCACGGGAAACAATACCGGTCGCCTGCGCATACTGTAGCCGCGGATTTTTATTGTCCGCTTTACCGAGTTCTTTGTGCCGCAAGAAGCCGCCAGTAAAGGCTAGCAGTGTTGGAATAAGTGCCGTCGCGAACAAACACCACAGAGCAGTCGTCATGAATTTACCTTCTTTGCTTATATTGTGATTATTGTGGCGCAGCCCTATGCGGCTGCCCTAGTTATTATTCACGTCTACCCTGACCTCTGCAATCTCGCGCGGCAAAGTGTTCAACAAAAAGTCACGATTGCCGCGTCTCACTGCCGGATCTTCAGCAAAATGGCTCTCAAAGAAGCTAGACACCGCAAGCTGATTAAGCCAATGCTGGCGCACCGGATTCATCCCAACAGGCAAGGGGTCCATTTCACACAAAGGTGGCGCATCAATTGCCGCCACACCCTCTTCGGGCGTGCCAATCAGGTGGTACCAGGTGTCCTCGCTAGACGCATCGATATTGGACTTCACCTGGTCACACCCCAGTTTGTCGGGATTGCGCATGAAACGCAGCATTTTTGCCATGTCGGCGAAGCCAGTGTGGCTGGCATCTTCAATAGTCACCAGAATTGCACCAGGCACTAACAGAGTCGGTAGCGCATTGGCCCGGTAATCAACGAGCGCATCAATTGGCGAAGCAATCATCATGTAGGGAAGCTGGCGATGGCTGTAAAACAATTCAGTGAACGGGAAGCTGGGACCAGCAATCGACACCGCGGCGTCAATGCGCGGATCGCGAAAACGCGGATGAAATGCCGCCATGGTTGTTGTCATACCGCCCAGCGACAACCCAAAAGCACCGATACGTGTTTCATCAACCGCTCCTTCAAACAGATTGCCCTGGTCGCGGTGCCAGCTTGTAAAGTGATCCAGCAAGAAACTGACGTCGCCAGGCTGGTTTACAACGTCCACCACATAGGGCTGATCCGGTGCCGAATAGTTTGTCAGCGGATAGTCCATCGCCGCCACGATATAACCTTTACTCACCATATGTTCTGCCAGGTAAGCGCCGCCAGTGCGCATCGACATAAAACCGTGACTATAGATAAGCAAAGGTAAGGGCTTCGCCGCCGGACGTCCTTCACGCAACAAATCTGACGGATACCAGATGCGAGTTTTCAGCTCACGAGAATCGCTACCCTCAAAATTACCGTGAGCCTGACTGGGGCGCGTGGTATCGGTTAGGGTCACGTCGTAGTAAGCCACCGTGTGCGGACCGTCATGCAAGCGTTTCGCGCTCTCCAGCGCCGGATCGAGCGGCTCAGGCCGCTTGGCAAAAGTCAGCACCAGACCCGTCACGACCAACAACGCAACAATAACCAGCAGAACACGTTTCACAGGCTTCCCTCTTGAATGAACATCTCCATCGATCGCGTACCCTACCACGAAAAAACCGGGGTCGTAGTGAGTATTTTTTAATCCCTTCGCCTCAGTTTTTTCAGCATAAAAAGGGTATTCGTAAACTCAGGTGGATTGGCTTTGGTTTGGATGTTCGATTCCCTCCCTCCCGTTGGCAGAAGGACAGAACGGGGGGTTGCTGCCGCATGGGTATCGCACGACACCACGCCGTATTGAAACGCTTCAATTGCCACTAGACATTGCGATAAGACATAAAAAAGGGCGGTGACAGCCGCGCGCCGTCACCGCCCAAAGATTGTTCGCTGCTACCCAGCGATTACTTCTCTACAAACGCACGCTCAATCACATACTCGCCAAGATAGCCATTGCGCGATTCTTTAAACCCTCGCTCATCCAGTAGCGCTGTCATGTCTTTTAACATGCCGGGGCTACCACACAACATAAAGCGATCGTCGTCCTTGTTGGGCGCGGGCAGGCCGATGGCATCGAACAACGCGCCGCTAGCAAGTAGATCCGTCAAGCGCCCTTGATTGCGAAACGGCTCGCGAGTAACCGTGGGAAAATAAATCAGCTTTTCCTGCACCTGCTCACCAAAAAACGCGTTCTGCGGCAGTTCGTCAGTCAAAAAATCTGCGTACGCCAACTCACTGGCATAGCGCACCCCGTGACAGAGAATGATGCGGTCAAAGCGCTCATACACTTCCGGGTCTTTGACAATACTCATAAACGGCGCCAGCCCTGTGCCGGTGGCAAACATATACAGGTTTCGGCCCGGCAGCAGATGGTCTGCCACCAAAGTGCCGGTCGGCTTACGGCTGACAAAGATTTCATCCCCAACGTTGATATTCTGCAAGCGCGAGGTGAGCGGGCCGTCAGGCACCTTGATACTGAGAAACTCCAGCTCTTCGTCATAATTGGCGCTGACTATGCTGTAGGCCCGCAACAGGGGCTTGCCCTCAACGGGCAGGCCAATCATAACGAAATGACCATTTTCGAAACGCAGCCCGGTATCGCGGCTGGTTTTGAAACTGAACAGTCGCTCGTTCCAGTGATGTATGTCGGTGACGCGTTCGGTTGCCAAGGTTGTCATGGCGCAAAACTCACTGTTAGCCAAATGTGAGGCCACTATAGACCCGCGGCTAAACATCGGTAAAATGGGTTATTCAAATATGACTTATCGATTTTACAGATTATGCGCTATACCCTTCGCCAACTAGAGGTTTTCCTTGCGGCTGCCCACTACGAAAATATCACCCGCGCAGCCAGTCATCTTGCGATGAGCCAGTCTGCAGCCAGCGGCGCGCTGAAAGAGCTGGAGCAGCAATTCGACGTGCAGTTATTCGACCGGGTTGGTAAGCGCTTACAAATTAATGAGCTCGGCCGCGCTGTGCGACCTCAGGCCGAAGCACTGCTGGAGCAGGCGACAGCCTTCGAACAGGCGCTGACCCGGCACACCGACATTGGCCAGATCAAGGTGGGTGCCACGCTCACTATCGGCAACTATCTCGCGGTCGGCATTGTTGCCCGTTACATGGCCGAACAACCGGGCGCACGGGTGCAATTGGAGGTGGCCAATACCGAGCACATCACCAACAAAGTGCTGGATTTCGAATTGGATATCGGTCTGATAGAGGGGGATTTTCACCACCCGGACCTGGATATTATCCCTTGGCGCAAGGACGAGCTCGTGGTGTTCTGCAGCCCCCAACACGCATTTGCCAGTGGCCAACGGGTTAGTGACCGCTCGCTTCTGGCCGAACCCTGGATCTTGCGGGAAACCGGATCCGGTACGCGCCAAGCTTTTGATCGGGCGATGCACGGCCTGTTACCACAGCTCAATATTGCCCTTGAACTCCAACACACCGAGGCAATTAAGCGCGCCGTGGAGGCCAATCTAGGTCTGGGCTGCCTCTCTGCGATCACGCTGGAAGATGCCTTTCGCAGCGGGCGCCTCAAGCCCGTGCGCACCACCGCCAAAGATTTTGGCCGCCACTTCTATTTCGTGCTTCACAAGCAGAAATATCGCAGTGCCGGCATTCAACGCTGGCTCGATCTTTGCCGTGGCTAACGCGACAGGTAAGCTACCGAAAATTCAACCAACCCAATAAGGACGCATTATGATCACCCCCCTCTACGCAGGCCTCTGTGGCATTCTCCTACTGGCGCTGTCTTCGCGCGTGGTCAACGCCCGACGGACCCACAAAGTAGGCTTTGGAGACGGCGGCAACGCCGAACTGCAACGCACCATTCGCGTTCAGGCCAACTTCACCGAATACGTACCACTGACCCTGCTGCTGATTCTGTTGACCGAAATGAATGGCAACAGTGCGGCACTGGTGCATAGCTTGGGTATCACGCTGGTAGTTTCGCGCGTATTGCATGCCGCCGGGCTGAGCAGCACGTCCGGGGTCAGCACCGCCCGCTTTCTTGGTACGCTGGGGTCCTGGCTGACCCTGGCCATCGCCAGCTCGGTACTGCTGATGGATTCACTGCCGCAGTAACCGTTATCCATGATCGGCCCGCGCACGCGCAGCGTACAAGGGCCAAACTCTGGTGGAAGCCCCCATGAAAGTGCTATTCGTGATCATCAACATACTTGGAGGCATCGCCGTTTTAGGCAGCTACGGCTACGGTTTTAGCGCTTACCCGGAGTCGGTGGAAGCGTTGTGGGGCGAGGTGCCGCAGCACCTCCTCGGTCTGTATAGCATCAATATGGTGCTGGCGGCCGCCGGCTACCTTCTGGTTTTTGCCTACGCGCTGCTGAAAGTGCCCGCGAACACGCGCACCTCCAGTGGCGGCCTGTTGTTTGAGCGCCTGAATGCACTGTATTTCCTTATTCTGTTCTGCTCCGCACTGTGGATGCCGCTGAGCTTCGCCCTGCTGGACGCGCCAAACGCAGATCTGTGGTGGAGCATTCGCGCCGTCCTGTTTGGTACCGGTTTCAGCGCATTACTGGTGGGTTACGAGCTCTATCGACACGCCCCTGAACGCGGCACCTTTCTGACACTTGCCCTTTGCGGGTATGTATTCTTCTGCTTTCAGACCGCCGTATTAGATGCGCTGGTCTGGCCCTGGTTCTTCCCGATCTGAAGCCCACGCACTTACGCCGACCTATTCGGACATCACTCCCAGCACTTTAGCCTTGGCAAGCTCAAATTCTTCGTCCGTCAACGCGCCACTTTCTCGCAATTCCTGCAATCGCTGAAGCTTCTCTACGGTGTCGTCAAGGCCCGGCAATAACGGGTCAGCCGGCGCATTCTTATCCACCAGCCCCAACCACTCGCCCACCTTGCGCAAAACCAGCATCGCGCCACGCCACAATTTGGGCAGCATCCAGATTAACAACAGCACAAACAGCACCAGCAGAATCAGAAACAGCACCGGGTGATTCAGCGCCGTCCACAAGCCAGCAAACACGGCCACGTCTTCAGTAACCGACGCCCCCCAGTTTGTGAAAGGTTCCGGCGACGTGTTGATCAGCACCCGGGAGCTGGCTTTCGCTGCATGAGTAACCGACGTGAGAGAACCGCCGAGAATACCGGCAGCCACCTGCAGCGCCGGTGTTACATCGCCCACACTGCCCGCCGCCAACATAGCACCTGCCGGTATCCGCACAAAGGTATGCAGCGAATCCCAGGCGGTATCGACACCTGGGGTTTTGTCTGCAAAAAACTCAACGCCATACATCAAGCCAGCTGCCATGATCACCATAGGGTCCTGCAACACTTCAAGCGCTGGCGGCAAATCCAAATTACCGGTACTGCCAGCGAAGCCCAGCACCAAGATCGCCGCATACAGGTTCAGGCCTGAAGCCCAGGCCACCCCCATACTGAGGGAAATCAGGCTAATGATCTGTTCATATTCATTCACAGTGATACTCCCTTCAGCGCCTTAGCTGGTTAGTCATTCAGGCTTTATAGATGAGCCGGTTGCGCACGCGAAGCCGCCACACACAGGGCAAAAGAGACCCACTCAAAAACCAGCGCCCCAATGGTATACACACTCCAGTCACTGCTGAATACAGCGCTTAACAGCCGAGTTGAGCCAAGGCCACCCAAGACCATGAGCTGTACAAACAATACTTTATCCAGGTAAACCACGCGGAAAAATCCCAGCAGCGCAGACAGGCCCACCGCAATTTGAACCCCGCCATACATGGCGCGCAGCTCTGTTACACCTTCGGGCCTAACCGCCTCCAGCCCCGCCACCGGGCCCAGAAACTCTGGGAAGAACAGGCAATACATGCCGTATGGTGTCCAGGCAATAGCCAGGAAAAACAATAGAATACGAACCCACATACTCACTTTCTCCGGTTGAATTTTACGGCAGTTCCCATAATCTGCCGCTTGTCATTGATCTCGATTTGACCCCATTCAGACTACAGGCGCCATCGCCATGCGATGGTACACTGTGCAGCCGAAGTAAACTGTTTACCGTTTCTTATGTCGACTACAGCATCAGACCGCAATTTCCAGGCACAATTCCCCGAAAACCCACACTACGGCTCGGGCAGCTACCGACGCCATATTCGGCTCAGCCAGCAAGCAGGGGCCGTGCTGGCGGAATTGGAAGACGACTGCCATGGCTTTCGCGTGCATCTGCAACACGATGGCCGTCAGGTTACCGCAATCACCGCTGAAACCCTGCGCATCCCCTATAACACCTGCGCCAGCGCAACAGAGCCCCTGCAAGCAATGGTCGGCGTCACGCTGGGCAGCGAGCCCAAAACCGTCATTGCCCAGGTAAACCCGTTTAGCAATTGCACTCACCTGTTTGATCTAACCGTGCTGGCCATTGCGCACGCCGTCAGAAGTGAGCCTGAACGCTTGTACGCCGTTGAGGTTACCGACGAAAAAGACGGCCAACCTGCCGATGCCAGAGTATGGCTAAACGGCGAAGAAATGCTGCATTTGAAAACCTTCCAATGGCAGATAATCGCGCCCCGCGAGTTAAGCGACAAACCGTTGTTCAAGGGCTTTGCCGCTTGGGCCAGCGAGTATTTCTCCGGTGACCTGCGCGAAGCGGCTTTTGTACTTCAAAAAGGCTACTTCGTATCCTCTGCGCGCCGCCACGATGCCAAAGCGATGGAAGGCATGCGCGGTGACGACACACCTTATATACCGGGGGCCTGCCATACCTATACCGAGGGTCGCGTGCAGCAGGCGGTAAGACTGCCCAATTCACGCCGGGATTTCACCGATACCCCGGAGCAGCTGCTCAAGTTCAAATAACGTGCCCTGACACCGCATTCCCCGGCAGTATAAGACTCTAACGATATAGGTAAATCTACGGATTAATACGCCCGCGGATTTTGCGTAACCTTTAATTCAGTGCTCATCCACGGTCTTAGCACAACGAACCCCCTCTTCAGCACCCACTTGGGTGCTTTTTTTTGCC
>NZ_JBFJTH010000014.1:0-37516 GCF_041625495.1 Litorivivens sp.
CCGTTGTTCCCTGCGCGGAAATACTGCGACCGGCATGGGCGGGGTTCGACGGGTTCAACGCGAGTACTGAATCGGCGCGGGTTGCATACAGATCCAGATCAATCTGCGAGCCTGCTTGCGAGTTAACGGAAGCGGATGGTTGGTTCCATTGCAACACGGCATACACTTCACCGCCGGCCGGAACGGTGACCTGCAAAAAGCCATCTCCGCCGCCCCAGTCGTGGAGATCCGCGCCGCTGGCAGCAAACGCGGCATTGCGATCTGGCTGGTCGTCACCTGCCGGATCGAGATCTACGTACTGCTGTCGAAATGCCTGATCACCATCATTGCCAGCAGCGCTAACGAACGGAATACCTTTAGCGACACAACGCTGGGCCGCCTGCGCCACAATCCCATCCTGGTAATAAGGTTCCAGCAGAAAACCGATGTCATCGACGACGACGCTGGCCTGGCCAGCGCCACACAAGGTATCAATGGCTTCGGCAAACGAGGCTCGCGACACACCGGCAGCGTGAAATACCAGTGACGCGCCGGGTGCCATATCGTGGGCCAGCTCCGCCATCGCTGCACCTTCATCTGTGTTTCCGGCCGCGCCCTCTTCAAGAATACTTACAACTGCAGGCAGATCACCAGAATCCTGTGGCCGACTGCCCTGCAAGCTTCCCGCCTGCCCCGCTGCCGGTGTGGTATTGGTGTCACGTACGGCATTGGTTATCGCAAAACTGTCAGAAATAACACCGATGCGCTGGCTCTCGGCGCGGCCGAAATCAGGACTATTAGCCTGCATCGCCTCTGGTGCCCGACTGTTAACAATACCCGCACGAACAATGCGCGGTTCAAGCGCATCAACCTGGATAACCCCAGGCAGTCGAGAAAGTTGCTCCAGCTCCTGCAGCGAACGAATTGCCACAATGGCACTTCCGTAGGACCTGGAAAGGTGAGCCAATGTGAGCCCGGAGTGCTCGAGCCTATCAAGCGTTTCAGCCGAGCCGCGTACTTCAAGCAACACAGACGCCGACGCGGCGCCCCTTGCAAAGCGTGTGAGCGGCTCCGGTGCCGGCCGCTCAAGCGCGCGCATTGCGCGCGCGCTCACCACTGAGTTTCCCCAGCGCTCCAGCGACTGCGATTGCTTTGGATTGCCATAAACTGCCATGGGCAGCGCACACAACCCTGTAACTAGCAGCACCAATGCTTTTTGAAACAACAAGTTATCTTCACCCTCACCGTTTAACGTCCGTGATTACCCTACCATAAACAACAGCGTAGGCTTCACCTTCACTATAGCTCTCCAAACACGGCGTTTTTATACGGGAATACCCGCAAACTCTGTATCGGGAGGTGCTCTACTGGAGTTTACTGGATGACATTGGTCTTAAATAACGCCTTTTAGGTAATTATAGACAGCGATGACGCAACCGTTTGCGGATGTAGCAAACGGCAACCAGCTTCATGTGACGGTTTCGAGGGGCGTTACAGGCGGGCGGTATTCAGCGGAGCGATCCGGCACCGTAAAATGGAACTGACTGCCCACCCCCGGTTCCGAATCCAGCCAGAGTGTTCCGCCAAGCAGTTCCACGATTTTTTTGCAGTGAGCCAGCCCGATGCCTGTACCTTCATACTCATCCGTGGTGTGAAGGCGGTGGAAAATCATAAATACCCGATCCTGATACAGCGGGTCTATACCGATACCATTATCTTGCACAGTGAACTGCCAAAACGCTTCGTGCTTGGTTGCACTCACGGTAACTTCCGGCGGGCATCCCGGCTTGTGAAACTTGATGGCATTGGACAACAGATTCTGCAATAACTGGCGCAACTCATTGCCATAGGTCACCAACTCGGGCAGACCACTATGACGTACGGTGGCATGCTGTTCGACAATGATCACCTCAAGATCCTGGCGCAGCTCACTGAGCAAGTCATCACATTTGACCAGGCTCAAGGTGGACTGGCTGCCAATCCGGGAATAATCCAACAACCCTTTAATCAACAAGGTCATTCGTTGCGACGAGTCAGAAATGTATTGCAGATAAGTATCCGCATTCTGATCCAGCTGACCCCGGTATTCATCAAGCAGCAAACCGGCGAAGCTCGATACAGTACGCATTGGTTCCTGTAAATCGTGAGAAGCAATATAGGCAAATTGCTCCAGTTCTTGGTTTTTACTCTCCAGTTGCTGAGCGTAGCGATTAAGCTCAACCTCCTTGTCTTTGCGTTCGGTAATATCACGAATCGCGGCAGACACCAACAAACCTTCTTTTGTCTCCAGCGGGCTCAGACTGATTTCGACCGGAAATTCCTGGCCGGTTTTCTTCTGGCCAAATAATTCAAGGTTGCGGCCCATTTCTCGAACAATCGGAGTAACAAAAAAGCTTTGCCGGTGGTGTGCGTGTTTACCCTGAAATCGCTTGGGCATGAGAATTTCTATCGGCTGTCCCACCAGCTCATCCTGGGAATAACCAAAAACTGATTCCGTCTGCTTGTTCGCCAGAACAATCTCACCATTGTCGCCCACGATGACCATCGCATCAGGCGCAGAATCCAGCAAGTTACGGAATTTGGCATCGGCCTCACGTCGTTCACTAACGTCGCGAATAGCGGCCGACACCAACAAGCCCTGATCGGTCTCCAGTGGACTTAAACTGATTTCCACCGGGAATTCCTGACCGTTTTGCTTGAGCGCACGTAAATCAATATTTTGTCCCATAGATCGGGTAACCGGTGACGCGAAATAACCATTGCGCGAACCGACATGAGCCTGGGCAAAACGTTCGGGCATCAACACTTCAATAGGCCGGCCGATCAGGTCTGACTTTTTATAGCCAAACAGCGCTTCTACCTGCTTGTTGGCCAACTCAATATGCCCTCGCTCGTTTACAATAACCATCGCGTCGGGCGCCGAATCAAGCAAATTACGAAACAGAATATCTCTGGTTTTATCCTGCTCACGCAATTGCTGTTGCTGCAACAGCAGCGCCGCTGATATACCGATAGCCATCAACGTCATGATTCGATTCGACAGAATGGGCCAGTCCACGAACTGCGGTCCACTGATAAACGTGTCTACGACGACCAGCGCCATGGTTGTGCAAGCAATCAGGGGAAGTTGATCATAGCGGCCATAGCGAGCCAGAATGAAAACCACAATGACATACGCTGTACCCGAGGCAATATCAGGCGGAATCAGCAGATCAAGTAAAAAGAAGACCACCACGAACACCCACGCCACTACCAGTACGTGTGCAGACCGCCGGGTTTCCATCAGATTGGACATGGGTATACGTCTTCCAAGTTGAACTCGGTGTGTAATAAACACTCCGGGGAGAGCTACCAACCGCAGGTTACGAAGCCGCGCCAAGAGCGGCCACCGTGGCTTATACCTACTGCGACATCTATGTGCTTATTATTCAACATTGAAGTTTCCAAATTATTCAAGCTAGCCATTCGTATAGCGGCTGCTATCATGGCTCGGTCTGGCACCTGCAGCGTGCCAACATACTGAGAAACAGAGGGATAGCAGAATGGTCAGAAAACTCCTGACACGCGCAACACTCGTCGCCGTAATGGGCGCGAGCACTTCCGTACACGCGGGCCTGCTTGATAGCGTAGATAAAACCCTGAGTGAACCGGCAAAAACGGTCAACAAAGCACTAGGGGGTAACGCTGGCGAGGTTCTGAACGTAGCCGACGCGCTGCCAAACCGATACATTGTTGTTCTCAAAGAGGGGGTCGCGGTCAACCGGACTCTGGACGCGCTGATGAGCCGGTACGGCGGCCAGGCGGACCTTAGCTTCAATAGCGTGTTAAATGGCTTTGCCGCATATTTGAACCCGCTTCAGGTAAAAGCCCTCAGCCTCGACAATGCCGTCAAATATGTTGAACAAGACGCAATTCAGCGTATCTCCGAACAGTCTCAGAAAAACGCCACTTGGGGACTTGACCGCATAGACCAAAAAGACCTGCCGCTGAATAAAACCTTCAGCTATTCGGCAGCCGGAAAAGGCGTACACGCTTATATTGTGGACACCGGCATAAGAAGTGATCACAAGGATTTTTCTGGCCGGCTGGGTAATGGCGAAAACACCAGCGACGATCCCAAACAACCGCCGGCAGGCCTGCTGGACCCGATCTTCGCCATTTTATTTGGTGAAAAGGAAAACCCCGACGACCCCACCAACGATTGTAACGGCCACGGTACCCATGTCGCCGGCACCGTCGGTGGCAGCGAATGGGGCGTTGCCAAGGGTGTTACCCTACATGCAGTGCGTGTACTGAACTGCCAGGGCGCAGGGTCCAATTCCACCGTCATTGGCGGCCTCGACTGGATTGCGAAAAATGTTCAGCAGCCTGCAGTCGTAAACATGAGCCTCGGCGGTGGCGCTTCGCGCGCCATTGACGAGGCGGTGGAAAAACTGATCAAAAAAGGCATTACCGTGGTCGTTGCCGCAGGCAACGACAACAAAGATGCCTGCGATTATTCGCCAGCCCGCAGTAAACCAGCCATTACCGTGGCCGCCAGCGATAAGACCGATCGTCGCGCTGATTTTTCCAACCATGGCCGCTGCGCCGATCTGTTTGCACCGGGTAAAGACATAACTTCTGCCTGGATCGATAGCAATCGGGCAACCAAAACCATCAGCGGCACATCAATGGCCAGCCCACATGTGGCCGGCGTGGTAGCGCTATTACTGGAGAAAAACCCCAAGCTCTCCCCCGCCGACATTGAAAAGCAGCTCCTGACACTCACCGCCAGCGGCAAAATACGCGACAACAAAGGTGTGCCAAACAAGCTACTGCAAATATCCAACAACAAATAATTCGCACAATACACGGAGGAAACTATGGGTTTCGCCCTATCTGACATGACCCTGACCAGCAGCGCCTTTGCCAACGCAGGCGCAATCCCGAAAAAACATACCGGCGAGGCCGAAGATGTATCGCCGGCACTACGCTGGGAAAACGCACCCGCGGGCACCAAAAGCTTTGCGGTGATCTGTCACGACCCCGACGCGCCACTGGTTTCTCCCGGCGGCACCTATGGCTACGTTCATTGGGTGCTCTACAATTTGCCCGCAGATTGCAACAGTCTGGAGGAAGGCACAAACGCCGGTACGGCCGGAAAAACCGATTTTGGCAACACCAACTACGGCGGCCCTATGCCGCCGCCCGGACATGGCATGCATCAGTATTATTTTTGGGTTCTTGCGTTAAATACCGACCAGAAGTTCGATGCCGGCCTCACCCTCTGGCAACTGTTAGACACTATTGAACCCCATGTGATTGGCATGAACCGCTTGGTAGGAACCTATCAGCGCGCCTAAGGGCGTTCATCGGCCTGCCCGGCAGGCCATTTGCTTCTGGTAGTATTACCCACCGACTTGCCCTTCGCTGCCAGCGCCTTAGGATTCAGGCCTATGCTGAATCTCAACACAGAAAAACTGCGCAATAACCAGGAAGCGACTTGGTTCGCTGTCGACCTTGTAATGCTCGGGCTGCTGATGGTGAACCTGATATGGCTAACCTTTGACTGGTTGTTCACTCTCGAGTTTTTTTCCAGTGCCCTGCAGGCCGTTGCCCCGAGCTTCCACCGGTTTTACGCTAACGACATTCACCCCGATTATCTGCACTACGATCTGATATTCGTTTCGGTATTTATCGCTGAACTACTGGTGCGCTGGGTGGTAGCCGTTCGTCGCCGTCGCTATGCGCGCTGGTACTGGTATCCCTTTATTCACTGGTATGAAGTACTGGGTTGCATTCCACTAACGGGGTTTCGACTCCTGCGCCTGCTGCGCATCGTGTCGATGCTGTATCGCTTGCAGCAGCTCGGCGTTATCAATCTGCACGATACACGCCCGGCGCGCTTTGCGCGCGCAAACTACGACGTACTGATGGAACACATTGCAGACCGCGTGGTTATCAATGTACTCAACGGCATCGAAGATGAAATACAGCACGGCCAACCGATCATGCGCGATTTGATACAACGGGTAATATTGCCGCGCAAGCAGGCCATCGCAAAAGCTGTAGCAGAACCCGTTACGCAAGGCCTTGAACAACAACTGGAGCGTCATCACGGAGACGTTCGAAACTATCTGCTGCATCGGATTCGCGAGGCCATGGAGGCCAGCGACGATATTGGCAAACTTGAAAAAGTTCCGGTGATCGGCGATTACACAGTGGAATTGCTGGAACGCACCATCAGCGACATCGTCTACAACGTACTCAAACAGTCAGCTGACGACCTGGTGCATGTAGACAACCAGCAGCTGGTAGAAACAGTCGTGGAGGCTGCCATGGAATTGTTACTGCGAGAATCCTCGGGCATGGATCGCGTGGCGGAGGATATTGTGTTGGAATCGCTCGACCTGATTAAAGAGCGGGTCTCGGACAATAAAGCCCTGTCGCGACTGCAAACGGCCTAAGCGAAACGTATCGGCCACTACTCTCCCGTAAGCTTGGCCGGGTCAAGAATGCTTTCCAGCTCCGCTCTGCTCAGCGACGTCATCTCCTGCGCGACATCAATTACCGGACGCTGCTCGGCATAAGCACGCTTGGCTATCGCAGCAGCTTTCATGTAACCAATCACCGGATTGAGCGCGGTCACCAGCACGGGATTTCTTGCCAGGCTGGCGGTCAGCGCCTGTTCATTAACCGTAAAGCCGGCAATGGCCTTGCTGTTCAGGTTGCTGCAGGTCGTAGTAAGCAAGTGAATTGACTCCAGCAATTTGGCGGCAATCACGGGCAGCATGACGTTGAGCTGAAAATTACCGGACTGTCCGGCAAGCGTAATCGTGGTGTCATTGCCAACCACAGAGGCGGCCACCATGAGTGCGGATTCAGGAATCACCGGGTTAACCTTGCCCGGCATGATACTGCTGCCAGGCTGCAGCACCGGCAACTGGATCTCGCCGAGTCCAGACAGCGGTCCGCTGTTCATCCAGCGCAAGTCATTGGCAATTTTGGTCAAAGATACGGCCAGCGTTTTCAACTCACCGGACAATGCGACAGCATTATCCTGGCTCGCGATCAAAGCAAACTTTCGCACCGGCGACAGCCAATCAACCGCGGTCAGTTCACTTAGCTCACGCACAAAAGCCTGTGCAAACTCCGCATCGGCATTGACACCGGAGCCCACTGCCGTGCCTCCCTGGGCAAGGCGCAGTAGATCCTGGCGTCGTTCAGTAAGCCGGGTATGGCAATGTTCAAGCTGGTCGGACCAAGCCATAAACTCCTGTGAAAGCCGCACCGGCATGGCATCCATCAAGTGAGTACGACCAGTTTTAACGTGGTGATGGCATTCCCGAGCCCGCGCAACAATGCCGCTTTTCAGTGCCTCCAGACTATTGAGCAAGCTATCCAGCTCGATATAGGCCGACACATGAATGGCAGTCGGTATAACGTCGTTGCTGCTCTGACTGCAATTCACATCGTCGTTCGCCGACACCTCGCGACCCAGTGCGTTAGTGGCCAGCGCAGCGACCACTTCGTTGACATTCATATTGGTGCTAGTGCCAGAACCGGTCTGGTAGACATCCACCGGAAACTGCTGTTCATAACCTCCACCAAGAAGCTGGTCACAGGCCTCAACGATGGCCTCGGCAGTATCACCGTTCAGGCTACCAATTCTGGCATTGGCTTTGGCGGCGCAGCGCTTGATCTGAATGACCGCTTGAAGAAAAGCCCAGGGCAGAGGCTGACCACTGATCGGGAAATTCTCGACCGCGCGCTGTGTCTGCGCACCGTAGAGCGCGTTCGCTGGCACCTTAACCTCGCCAAGGCTGTCTTTTTCAATCCGTGTTTTCTCTGTCATAGACTCATGAACCCTTCTGCCCGGTCATACTGCCGAAGCCGCGATTAGAACCAGTCCTTTCGGCCGCTGACATACACTTTCTCGAATTCTTCGTCGGTGGTTGTAACGTACAGAATAAACTCAACAAACCCGATCACCATCATGATCAAGGTTGGCACCCCCAGCAGCAACAAGCCACCCAGGGAAACACAAAGCATGATGGTGGCAGGCTGGTTGTTGTGAAGATAGTATTTGTGAAAGCCTAGCCAGCCGAAGAAGAATGCCAGCAACGCCGCCGCCATACGATTTTTGGAGGCACTTTTGGGATTGCAGGGGTCGATATAAATCTGCGTTGCGCGCTCCCCATCTGCCACAAAGTCCACATGCATACCGGGGCCAGGGAAACGCTCCGACAACCAGTTGTTACCCTCAAATTCATAACGGTGACTATCCAGCGCAGAAATGATGCCGCGACTGGTGTCTTCGTCAAAATCCAACACAACGCCTTTCAGCGCGGGGCCTGCGACCGCTTTAGCCATTCCCGCCTCCCGTAAACGAATCGCTCACAGAATGACTATAGATGATCCACTGACGAATCGTCGACCAAACAGGTAATTGTAGTACGGGTTAGCGTGTTTTCAGGGGGCGTGCCCCGCCATTAGCAACTGCCGAAACTTGCGGGGCGAAATGCCGGTCCAGCGACGGAAGGCGTGATTGAAGGCGCTCTGCTCCGAGTAGCCGAGCATCTGTGCCACTTCAGTTAACTGCAAGTGGCCGTCGCGCAGGTAATCTTTGGCCAAGGTCAGCCGGGTTTCATCCAGCAGCCCTTGGAAGCTCAAACCCCGCGACTGCAGCTTACGCTGTAAGCTGCGGCCTGACATTTTGAGATCACTGGCAACATTATTTAGGGTGGGAGTAGCGCTGCGGCAAAATCGAGAAATGGCCAGCCGCACTGTTTGATCAAAACCATCCCCTTGAGGCAGCTCGGCCAACAATTTATCGGCCTGAGCTTCCAATATACTCAGCAGCGCCGGATCAGCCTGACGCAGCGGCAGAGCCAACTGCTCCAGCGGAAAGCGAACGATAGTTGAACGCTGCTCAAAGGCCACGTCACAGCCAAAGTATTCGCGGTAGGGTGTTACATCGGCAGGTGCCGGATTGAGAAAGCAGACATAGTCGGGTGCCAATGGGCGGTCCGATACATTGCGCGCAAATTGCACCAGTGCCGCAATCGCCAACTCGTCGGCTAGCTGCCCCGGGTGCACACATTCCTCACCCCACTCCAGCTCGATCGAATTGCCATTAAAGCGGGTATCCATTGGCCCATGGTCGTAGACCAGTCGAACGTAGCGCTCGAACCGGGTCAAAGCCTCACCGAGATTGGCACAGGCCAACAGAGCATAGCCGAGTATACCGATATGGGCTGGCGTGATCAGTCGACCTATCTCCAGCCCCATGGCCGGTATTTGCAGGGCCTCCTGCGCGCGGCTCAATAAGCGTTGCCATTCTGACATGGGGAAACGCCGCAGCGGGTCGCTCCGGGTATCCGGCCAAGGCTCCCCGAGCACAACCACCGGATCGAGGCCCCGCAGGCGCAGGAACTCAAAGAGCAGGCCCACATAAGCAGTAGAGACATAGGATTCGCGCATCATGGCGTCAATTATCAAAAATATGTCCGAGCCGGTCAATTCCTGCGCATCATTTTGTTGCACTATAGCGCCACACGTAAGAGGCACAGCGATGACTAACTGGATAGATCTCTACATTGCCATTATTGGCCACGAGCCTGAACCCAAACAGATTCTGTTGGCAACCCTCACGCCGCTGTTCATCGTTACATTGGGGATTGAATACTGGCTGATGCGCCGGCGCGGACAGCTGAAACATTTTCAACTAAAAGACATCGCCACCAACTTTTCGCTTGGCGCCAGTTATCAGGCCGTCGAGATGGTATATCACATCATATTTCTTGGTGCGCTGTTCGCCTTTGTCTGGAATTTTCGCCTTACCACTGTGGAAATGACACTGCCCATGTGGGGGGTGCTGCTGTTCAGCCAGGAGTTTTTCTATTACTGGTTTCACCGCGCATCACACCGCATTCGCTGGTTCTGGTGCGCCCATGTGGTCCATCACTCCAGCGAGCACATGAATCTGAGTACGGCCATGCGTCAAAGCATCACCTACTCCCTGAACCTCAGCCAACTGTTCTGGTTGCCCCTGATTCTGCTGGGCTTTCCTCCGGCAGCGGTAATGGTGGCCTACTCCATTAATCTGGCTTACCAATACTTCGTGCATACCGAAGCCGTGGGATGCTGTTCACCTCTGGTCGAGTGGCTGTTTAACACCCCCAGTCACCACCGCGCCCACCACGGTCGCAACCCCATCTATATCGACAAGAACTACGGCGGCATTCTGATTATCTGGGACCGTCTGTTTGGCACCTTTCAGGCTGAGCGCGACGACACCCCCGTCGACTACGGAATTCCCCGCCAGATTGTCAGCAACAACCTGCTGACCATAAATTTTCACGAGTGGCGCGACATGTTGCGGGACGTTTTGCGTCCCGGCCCCCTGTCACAGCGACTCGCACATTTATGGAAGCCCCCGGAATGGCGTAGACCGTCTTCCGAACAGACCTCACCGGATATGGAAATTGCCTGAGGGCAGGAGTGAAACAATGAAAACAATTATCATTACTGGCGCCGCTTCGGGCATCGGACGTGCAACCGCAGAACTGCTGGTCCGACACGGTTGGCATATCGGCCTGCTGGATATTAACCGCGAAGCGCTGGAGAACCTGCGCCAAATTTTGGGCGAGGCTCAGTGTGAGGTGCATATCTGCGATGTGACCCGTTCAAACGAACTTAAAGCAGCGATCGATGCTTATGTGGCTTCCGTCGGGCAACTCGACGCGATTTTCAATTGCGCCGGCATCATGGATATCGCACCCTTCGAGACCATCCCCCTAGAGCGGCATCACCTGGCAATAGATATCAATATACGCGGGGTGTTGGACGGTTTTTACTTTGCATTTGAACATCTGAAAAAACGCGAACAAGCCTGGGCGGTCACAATGTCGTCGGCCTCGTCGGTCTACGGAATACCCAGTCTGGCCAACTACTCGGCAACAAAGTTTTGGGTAAAGGGTATGACAGAAGCACTGAACATTGAGTGGAAACAACACGGCATTCATGTAACGGCCGTTGAACCCTCTTTCGTGCGCACACCCCTGCTGCAAGGCAACGACAGCAAAATTATTGAAAGTATGGGTGTCGATCTCAAGGCAGAAGATATTGCTCAGGTAGTGCTGAAGTCACTTTCCAGTGACAAGGTGCACCACGTGGTAGGAATAAAGTACGGTACGATGCGTATTCTTCGGAAATTACTGCCGAACAGCCTGGCGGCGTGGCTGATCCGATCGCTGGCAGGATACTAATTGGGGACTGCAGTGGTGCGGCTAGTGCCGCACGGCTACATCGACATTGCGGTTCAGACTACCGTCCATTTCCAGTACTGCGTATGTACCCATATCACGATGAAACAAGATGGGCACCGGCTCCATAAACAGCGGCCTGCGCACATACTGAAGCGTCCAACCAAAATGCTCCACTTGCTGAAGCGTCGCTATTTGCGAGGCATTCAGATAGATCTCCAGGCTGTTAGGTACTGAGTCTAACCCCTTCCTTCTTTCTCTCGTACTACTCGTCAACATAGTGGCGCCTCTTCACTGTAAACCGTATACCTCACGATGCGAAAATACACCGAGGCGGCTGCCACTAACATACGTAGTTACCACGCAATACACCTGCATTACGCTACAATGCGCAACAACGCGAACGATCATCGATACAAGGCAGGATATGACAAACTGGCAGGCAGACTGGACACAATGGGATAGGGAACACATCTGGCACCCCTACTCTTCCTTCGACAACCCGCCACCGGTATTTCCCGTTGTGTCCGCTAGGGGTGTCCGTCTGACCCTGGCCGATGGCCGCGAAATCATCGACGGCATGGCCTCTTGGTGGTCGGCTATTCACGGTTACAACCACCCGGTGTTAAACAAGGCCGCAACCGATCAGCTGGCCAGTATGTCGCATGTCATGTTTGGCGGCCTGACCCATCCTGCTGCTGTATCACTGTGCCAAAAACTGGTAACGATGACCCCGGCCGGCCTGGAAAAAGTGTTCCTCGCCGATTCCGGCTCCGTCGCAGTCGAAGTGGCGGTTAAAATGGCACTGCAGTACTGGGCCTCTTGCGGCAAGGCCGAAAAGCACAAACTGATTGCACTGCGCAATGGTTATCACGGCGACACCATGGGCGCGATGGCCATCTGTGACCCCGTCACCGGCATGCATCACCTGTTTGCCAATAATCTGCCACAGCACCATTTTGTGCCCGCCCCATCGGCCGACTTTAACGAACCCGTGAATACCCAGGATATTGCTGCGCTGGAGAAACTGCTCGAAACACGGCATCAGGAAATTGCCGCCCTGATTGTCGAGCCCGTGGTACAGGGCGCTGGCGGCATGCGGTTTTATTCACCGGGCTATCTCACGGCCTTTCGCGAGCTGTGCGATCGCTACAATGTACTGCTGATTTTTGACGAAATTGCCACCGGCTTTGGCCGCAGCGGCAAGCTGTTCGCTGCCGAACACGCCGAGGTCAGCCCCGACATTCTGTGCTTGGGCAAGGGCCTTACCGCCGGCTACCTAACGCTGGCAGCAACGCTGTGCACCAACCGCGTGAGTGACGTTATCAGCAAAGGCGAAGCGGGCGCCTTTATGCATGGCCCCACTTTTATGGGCAACCCTTTAGCCTGCGCCATTGCAAACGCCAGCATTGAGCTGCTGATGTCACAGGATTGGGCTGGCAACGTACAGCGTATAGAAGCCGGCCTCACGCGCGGGCTGGAACCAGCGCGGCAACTACCAGGCGTGAGCGATGTACGCACACTCGGCGCCATCGGCGTCATAGAACTCGAAGAACCACTAGACTTGCGCAAGCATCAGCAAACATTCGTCGACAACGGCGTCTGGGTGCGCCCTTTTGGCAAACTGGTGTATACCATGCCACCCTACATCATGAACGATAACGACCTGGCCACCCTCACCGGCGCGATGGTCAACACACTCCAGCAGATCCTGTAACCGAGCCGCCATGCCATTTAAAAATCGCCTTTACGACATAATATTCGGCACTGAGAGCCGCGCTGGGCAGCTATTCGATCTGATACTGATTCTCGCGATTCTCTGCAGTGTCGGCGTCTTGCTACTCGATACCGTGGCCGCGGTTCACAGTCGCATTGGCGGACTCCTGGTAACACTGGAATGGGTGTTTACGATCGCATTTACTGTGGAATTCATCGCCCGGCTTTACTGCTCACCTAACCGCCGTGCCTACCTGTTCAGTTTTTACGGCATGGTCGACCTGCTATCGATCTTGCCCACCTACCTTGCACTGTTCATTCCCGGCGCACAGCAGCTGCTGGTGATCCGTCTGTTGCGGGTTCTGCGCATCTTCCGTGTACTAAAACTACTGCGCTACCTCGCTGACGCGAACCTGCTGATCCGAACCCTGCGAGCCGCCAAACGCAAAATCATTATTTTCGGTTTCAGTGTAATCACCGTTGTCGTGATTTTTGGCTCCCTGATGTATTTGATAGAAGGCCCAGAAAACGGCTTTACCAGCCTCCCCAAGAGCATCTACTGGGCTATTGTCACCATCACGACTGTAGGCTACGGCGATATCACGCCGCAGAGCCCTCTCGGCCAGTTCGTCGCCGGCATCGCCATGTTCACCAGCTATGCCATCATTGCCATTCCCACCGGCATCTTTAGCGCCGAACTGATTCAGGAATCACAGCGCAGTCGGCGCCCGTCTCGCTGCAGCAACTGCGGCCGGGGAGGACACGAAACAGATGCGCTATACTGCAAGTATTGCAGTGCAAAACTTCCGGAGTCGGTATGACCCAACCCGTGCTGTTTTTGGCCCATGGCACCCCCATGAACGCGCTCAGGGGCAATCAGTTTACCGATGACTGGCGTCGTTTTATTGCCGACAGGCATCCGCCGCGCGCCATTTTAGTGATCTCGGCCCACTGGGAAACGTTTGGCACGTTCATTACCGCTTCCGACCATCCCCGCACAATCCACGATTTTTCCGGCTTTCCACAGTCACTGAGTGAAATACGCTACCCCTGCCCCGGCGAACCCGAACTCGCCAATCACATCTGTCACCACTCATCGGGCGACATTGAGCCCAATTCGGACCGGGGGCTGGATCACGGCGTCTGGTCAATATTGGTACATTTATTTCCCAACGCAAATATTCCTGTGCTGCAACTGAGCCTAGATCGCGGCAAATCCCCAGCAGAATTTCTCGCGCTGGGACGCTCGCTGCGCTGGCTGCGCGATGACGCCGTGCTAGTCATTGGAAGTGGCAACATGGTGCACAACATTCGACAATGGATGCGTGATCCGGGCGGCCCCTTCGACTGGGCCCGCGCCTTTGATCGCGCCGCAACAAATGCGCTGGAAAATCGCGATTTCACGGCACTGGCCAATTACACAACGTTGCCCGGCGCTGAACTCGCGGTACCCACACCGGAACACTTTTTGCCTGCGCTGGTCATCGCAGGCATGTCTGCCCCCAGCGACAAACTACAAATGACTGAATACCCGCCCATTTCTCTCGAAAACTGCAGCATGCGTTCCTTTGCCTTTGTGTCTACTTCGGAAAGTACTACTAGACACTAATAACTGATACCATTTGGCCGAATCAAAATAACCTGAAGAAGGAGTGCAGCGATGCCAAGTCGCATGGGGGCCACTTTGGCCGCATTTTTGTTAGGAACAGCCGGACTTTCTAACGCACAGGCGGAGAAATCCGGCGCCCCGCACAGCAATACCAGCCAACCCGAGCTCTACTTTTTTAGTCAGGGCTACTATGTAGATCAGGATTCAGAGCGTGCCTTATTCGACGACGATGGTGGCGGCTTTCGCCTGGGTTTTGGTCGTGAAATTCGCGATGGCTGGTACTGGGAAGGAAACCTCGCACACAACGCGCTGGAAAACGGTATCGGTGGTTACACGGATTACTACCAAAGCCATCTCGGCCTTGACATAGCGTATCGCTTTCGTGGCAAAGATCAGCTTCGCCCATTTATTTTGCTTGGCATCGGCGCGGTGCATGACGACGTGTATGATCTGCCCGGCATTCCCCGCGACGACGACACCAGCTTTTTTTACAACGCGGGTTTAGGTCTGGTAACACCTGAGCTGTTTGACATCGGCCTCAAATTTCGCATTGACGCGCGCTACGTCGCGAGCGAATTTGAGGAAGATTACAACGATGCCCACGTGAGCTTGGGTTTCGAAATCCCACTGGGTCACAAGGAAACCGTTCGCACCGTTGTCCAAGTAAAGGAAGTGGTTCGCGAAATTCCGGCAGCCCCGACAGACTCAGACTTTGACGGTGTGGTCGACAGCATTGACCGTTGCCCCAATACGCTGCGCAGTGCAAAAGTTGACGAATACGGCTGTGTTGTAAAAGCTCAGGTTGTGCGCCTGCAGGGCATCACCTTCAAAAGTGGCTCTGCCGACCTGACCGGCGACTCCGTTGAGAGCCTCACCGACATTGCCTCATTCCTGAAGAACCAACCAGAAATTCGCCTGGAAATTGCCGGCCACACCGACTCGTCGGGCGGGGCACGCTTCAATATGGATCTCTCACAGAAGCGCGCAGACTCCGTAAAAAGTTTCCTCGTTCGTGCCGGCATCGACGCTAGCCGCATGCGCACCCGGGGCTACGGTGAAACCGATCCAGTTGCCACCAACAGTACGGCCTCTGGACGCGCCATGAACCGCCGCGTGGAATTTCGAATTCAAAGATAAGGGAACTGTAGAATGCTTCACAAAAAAGCAAACTGGATAACACTGCTTTTGGCGCTTTGCCTCGCCCTTTCCTTGCAAGGCTGCAAGTCTGACGAAGGGGACACCACCATTGCAGAGCTGCTCTCACCAGAGGGCCCCGATCGGGATGATGACGGTGTGCTGGACGCCAACGACAACTGTCTGTGGACTCCTAACCATAGCCAGACCGATGTTAACAATGATGGTGTTGGTGATGCCTGCGAAGATGATTTTGATAACGATGGCATCCTGACAGCCAAAGGTGACGGCAGTGAATCGGTGTTTACCCCCTGCCCCAACGGCGTCACCACGAACTGCGACGACAACTGTCCGGTGACGCCCAATCCCAAGCAAGAAAACAATTTTGGCACGTCTAAAGGCGACGCCTGCGAAGACACTGATCAAGACACGGTTCTAGACGACGTCGACAACTGTCCAATCATCCTGAACCCCGACCAGCGCGATACTGACCTCGATGGTCAGGGCGATGCCTGCGACCCCGACGACGACAATGACAATATACTCGACGATGGCGACGGCGATGGCGCGCGTCTTTCGCTCTGCGCCGGTGGCAACACCAGCAGCTGCGATGATAACTGTCAGTTTACGCCCAACCCGAACCAGGCCGACACGGATGGCGATGGTTTCGGTGAAGCCTGCGACAGTGACGCAGACGGCGACGGTGTTCCCAACGAATCCGACAACTGCCCGCTGATTCCCAACAGTGATCAGAGCAACACTGTTGGCGGCCCCGATGACGAAGGCGACGCCTGTGACGACAGTGACGGCGACGGCTTAAGCGATGCCGATGAAGCCGCCTTCGGTACTGACCCGAACCAGACGGACACCGACGCCGATGGTCGCAGTGATGGTGAAGAAGTAACGGTTGAACCGAAGACCAATCCGGCAGACAGTGATTCGGATGATGACGGCGTCAATGATGGCGACGAAATCACTAACGGTACGAATCCCAACAACCCGGATTCAGACGGCGATGGCCTCAGTGATGGTGACGAAGCCCGTCTGGGGAGCGACCCAAACAACACCAATACGGACGGCGATAACAAAAATGATGGTGAAGACGCCTGCCCGACTATCCCTCAAGGCCTCATCGACCTCAATGACAACGGTTGCCCTGATAATCAGGAGCCGTAGCCGCAGTCATACAATTCAAGGGCAGCTGCGGCTGCCCTTTTAGGTTTAGCATGATTGAAACACTGACATTGAATATACCCGGCCAGGGGCTGCACAGCTTCACTGGGCACGTGCAGAAGCTGGTACGCGAGGCCAACATTCAGGAAGGCCTATGCACCCTTTTTATCCAGCACACTTCCGCGAGCTTGCTGATTCAGGAAAACTACGACTCTTCCGCCCAATATGACCTGGAAAACTGGCTGAATCGGCTGGTGCCGGAAAACGACCCGCTCTACACCCACACACTGGAAGGCCCCGACGACATGCCGGCTCACATCAAAGCCGCGTTAACTGCCACCAGCCTCGGCATACCCATACTGAGCGGGCAGCTCGCACTGGGGCAATGGCAGGGCATCTATCTCTGGGAACACCGGCACTTTGCCGGCGAGCGCCGTGTCATCGTGCATATCGGATCGTAAAGAAGCGCAGCATTACCGTTCAGCTTAAATTCATCTGATAGCAACATAATGGGCCTTCACTGACCAAACGGCTGTGATACCATTCGGAACGCCTCTTTAGGTGCTCCATAAAAAGACAGGATGCTCAATATGTTACGACCAGTTGCGGTACTTTTTTCAATTTTCTATTCCCTGCAGGCTTTGGCACTGAGTGCTGGTCAGCCACTGCCGGAACTGATGATCCAAGACAAGGGCGAGCTGACACTCGACGCCCAGAATGACATCGTTTATGTGCCCTGGAGCACCAAAAACCTCGACACCAAAGGCGAGGTACAGATTATTCAGTACATGGCGGCACGCCCCTCGGCGGAAAAGCAGATTCGCCCCTTTACGGATCGACTGGAAGAAGCCGGCTTTCCCGAAGAGCTGATTCACGTCACCACCGTTGTGAACCTGGATGATGTGACTTTTGGCATGTCCAGCTGGGCACTCTCGGAGCTGGAAAAGAACAAGCGCGAGTACGCTACCTCGGCGATGGTCGCCGACATGAAAGGACACGGTCTTCAGCTTTGGAACCTGACTGCGAAGAGCTCAGCGCTGATTGTTCTGGGCAGCGATGGCAATATCCTTTACCTGAAAGACGGCAAGCTCAACAAAAAAGAAATCGAGTCAACGCTCAAGCTCATTGACAGCGAAATAGCCAAACGGCAGCAATAACACCCGCTCACACGATGCACGAACCGGCGCCACGGCCGGTTCGCCTTGCAATCACAGCGCAGCCTTAAGAGCCTGCGCTTCGGTGTACTGACGAAACTTTCGAAACATTCGCCGCACCATAAACCCCATGACGGGTGAGAACAGGGGCATAAACACCTTACTCGCACCCTTCGGCGCCATTGCCATGCGCCAAGTCACCTGACACGTGCCATCGCCACGATCTTCAACGACATAATCTTCGGCAAACGATTCGATATTATCTTTCGCTACGTGGGTAAAGCAGAAAGCCATGCGCTTGCCCCGCTCCCAGGCAATGAACTCTTCCCAACCTATCAAGCCACCCATCATCGAAACCGTACGGGTTGTCCCCAACCCAAAGGGTTGCGGCGAGGTCCACTCTACATGCTGGATGGGATCGGCCCAGGCGGGCCAGGAATCGGCGTCCTCAAATACCGCAAAAATGGCCTCTGGCGAGGCTTTAACCGTCTCGGTAGCCGTAAAGCAGTATGGCGCCTGGTCGAAAAAATCCATGCCGACCGCCGTACAGGGAATTTGAGATGTCATGGGAACCCCGTTTTTATGTCGAAAATTTAATAGGGGATTCAATCTACCACCGCCCCATTTCACTTTACAAGCGTATAGTAATTAACGACCATATGCCGCATTCATTGCCGGCTCCTGCACTATTGAACACTGCAGCCCGAGCCCACCTGCAATCATCACTATTCGGATAGCACCATGACCCAGATATACGACTACATCATCGTCGGCGCCGGTTCGGCAGGTTGTGCCCTGGCCAATCGCCTAAGCCGGGAAGCCAGCCGCCGCGTTCTTCTGCTTGAAGCCGGCGGCAAAGACAGCAACCCCATGGTGCATATTCCGCTGGGCTTTGCTTTTACCATGAAAGACCCCAAAACAAGTTGGTGCTACAGGACAGAACCTGAGCCCCATCTCAATGATCGCGAGCTCGATTGGCCTCGGGGCAAGGTCCTGGGTGGCTCCAGCTCGATCAATGGCATGGTATACATCCGGGGTCAAAAAGAGGATTACGATGCCTGGGCCAAAGCAGGCAATCGCGGCTGGGGCTACGACGATCTGCTGCCCTATTTTCGTCGATCGGAACACAACGTACGCGGCGCCAGCCGATATCACGGCATTGGCGGCGGACTCTGGGTCGACGAACCGACCGACAAAATGGAGCTCGCCCAGCTTTATATCCAGGCGGGCATTGAATCTGGAATCCCCTACAACGAAGATTTCAACGGCGAACGCCAAGAAGGCATCGGCTACTACCAGCTCAATATCAAGGATGGCCTGCGCCAAAGCAGCGCAAAAACCTTTCTGAAACAGTGCATTGATCGCCCCAATCTCGACTTGCAAACCCATGCCCTGACCACTCGCATCGAATTCGACGGCAAGAAAGCAACGGCCATCAAATACCGCCAGAAAGGTAAAGAAATGCGCGCCGAATGTCGCGGCGAGATCATTCTGTGTGGCGGCACGATCAACTCGCCTCAGTTACTTGAACTGTCGGGCATAGGCGATGGTGAGTTCCTGCAGAAAATGGGCATCAAGACCGTTCACCATTTACCGGGTGTGGGTGAAAATCTGCAAGATCACCTCACCGTCAATACCCAATGTTCACTGACCGATGTCACGACATTTCACGACGAGCTCAAACCACTGGGCATGGTGAAAAACCTTGCCAAGCTCGCCTTCAAACGCAAAGGGTTACTGATTCACCCTGCATCGCAAGTTGGCGCGTTCTTCCGCACAACCGACGAGGTTGAGCGCCCGGACGCTCAGATTCACTTTACTCCCGCTGCGGGCGAGCCCGATGAAAAAGGTCGGATCAACCCCCTTCCCGGCACGACGGCCACCGTGTGCTATCTACGGCCCACAAGCCGCGGATCTGTTCACTTGCGTGCCCGTAACCCGGAAACTCACCCTCTGATTCGTGCCAATTACCTGTCCACCGAGCACGACGTAAAACACACACTGGCCGCAGTGCAGAAGACACGCGATATATTTAAAGCACCGAGCCTAAAAAAATACCATCGTGGCGAATTGATGCCCGGCCCGGATGTTGATAACGACGAAAAGCTGCTTGAATACATCCGCAATATTTCTGAATCAGTCTATCACCCGGTGGGCACTTGCAAGATGGGACACGACGAACTGGCAGTAGTCGATGATCGGCTACGCGTCCATGGCGTAGAAAACCTGCGCATCGCCGATGGTTCCATTATGCCAACCATACTTTCCGGCAATACCAATGCCACCTGTGTTTTGATCGGCGAACGCTGCGCCGACTTTATCTTGAACAAGGAGTGACAATCATGAGCACGCAACCCTCTCTGGACTCCGTCATAGAGCCTCTGCAGCAAACGCTGCAAACCCAGCGCGATGCGTTTTTACGCGAAGGTGAAGTCGCACTGGAAACCCGCGTCGACCGCCTCAATCGTTGCATCGCCATGCTGGTAGACCATCAGAAAGAAATCTGCGCCGCCGTAGACGAAGACTTTGGCGGACGCTCCCGTCACGTTACCTTGATGACCGACATTTTTACTTCGGTAGGCTCGCTCAAGTTTGTGCGGAAAAATCTCAAGAAATGGATCAAAGGCGAAAAACGCAAAGTTCCTGTCCCCATGAACCTGTTTGGGGCCAAAGCACGGGTGCACTACCAGCCTAAAGGTGTCATCGGCATCATGACGCCATGGAATGTACCCGTGAACATGATTTTCAGCCCCCTCGCCGATGCCATCGGCGCCGGTAACCGGGTAATGATCAAGCCATCCGAGTTCACACCCAAAACGGCGGAACTCATGCAGCGACTGTTCAGAGAATACTTTGAGGACAGCGAGATCTGCATTGTTACCGGTGGCGCCGAAGTAGGCGCAGCGTTTAGCAGCCTGCGCTTTGACCACCTCATTTTTACTGGCGCTACCAGCATCGGCAAACTGGTGATGAAAGCGGCCGCAGAAAATCTCACTCCGGTTACCCTGGAGCTGGGCGGAAAGTCTCCCGTGATTGTGTCGGACAGCGGGAATATCGAAGAGTACGCCGAGAAAATTATTGCGGGTAAAGGCATGAACGCCGGGCAATTGTGCATTTCTCCAGACTACTGCTTTGTCCCGGCCAGCCGCCTGGAAGCATTCATCACCGCCTGTAAAAATACGATCAACGAGCTCTACCCAACGATCAACGACAACCCTGATTTTGTGTCCGTTATCAACGAGCGACACTTTGATCGGGTCAAAGGCTATATAGACGAAGCGCGCGAAGCCGGTGCACGCGTGGAAGCCCTGAATCCCGCCAACGAGGATTGGAGCGATCGCAGCCGCCACCGAATTCCACTACACCTGATTGTCGACCCAGCCGACGACCTCACCTGCATGCAGGATGAAATTTTCGGTCCAATCCTGAATATCAAACCCTACCGCACCGTTGACGAGTGTTTGAATTTTATCAATCAGCGGCCGCGCCCGCTGGCGATGTACTACTTTGGCACCGACAAGATCGAACGTGAACACGTGCTTGCCAATTCAATTGCCGGTGGCGTCACAGTCAACGATATAGCCATGCATGTGTCGTGTGACGATCTACCCTTTGGCGGAGTGGGTAACAGCGGCATCGGTAACTACCGGGGCTTCGAAGGGTTCCGCACCTTCAGCCATGCCAAGGCGGTTTATCAGCAGGGTTTTGTCAATTTGGCGAAGCTGGCTGGTACCTTGCCGCCCTATAGTGAAAAAGTCGACAACATGATGGCTCAACAGATAAAAAAATAACAGAACCCGACTGTGCCGCGTGAGAGCGCGGCACAGCTGTACGGATAGGCCGACAGTTGTGAAAATCACCTGAGAACAGCTTCCCACAATCTTTCGACAACAGCATTAACACCAGTTTTACCGAGAGCTTTTGGCAAAACTGCATTGCCCCATTCTTCACCTCCTCACTATGATCGCGAAAATCCCTAATCAACAGGAGTGTTCGCGATGAAACAAAAACTGCTTTTGAGTTTGCTGATTATCGGTGGCGCTGCATCCGGCGCATGGGCTAAGGACGGCTTGATGCTTGGACTGGGTGCCGGCAAGGGCGAGCTCAAACTCGACGAAGGCAGCAATTTCAGCAATGCCGACACCGACGATGAAGACACGACAAAAAACGCTTTCATCGGTTACCGGGCAGGAGACGGGCTGGCATTTCAGCTTGGCTATCACGATCTTGGTGAATTCAGCATCAGTAACGGCCTGACGACATTAGATGGCGAAACCCGCTCGCTATCGCTCTCTGCGCTGGTGGGTCTGCCGCTCACTGAGCGCTTTAGTATTTTTGGGCGCGCAGGTTTTCACCACTGGAACGTAGAAACCCACAGCAATGTATTTGGGCCGCGTGACCGAGATGACGCCAATGGTACCGATGTGATGTATGGCGCAGGCATACGCGGCGAAATCAGCGAGCAGGTCGCAATACGTCTTCAGTACGACAAGATGAAACTATCCGATGAAGAAGATGATGCCGACATTGGTGATTACGACGTGGCGTCTGTGGTTATGGAACTGACCCTCTAGGCCACCTGCCTCAACCCAACGGCGATCACCCCGGAGCGGCCCTAGCGGCCGCTTAACGATTTCAACTCGCTGATGATATCTTTCCACACGTGGGGAGACGATTGATACGGCGCATAAATACTCAGACGATCCGCGTCAGCACCGTACTTGTCATATAGCTGCCGGGCTATGGTATCGGGTTCCCCTACCACCGCGAAATGATTGAGAAAATCGTCATCTATTAGTTCCGACATTTCCTGCCACTGCCCCTGCTTGGACATGCGATTAAGCTCCGGGTGTAAATCTGCACAACCCACAGCTTCCATCGGCGGAACATAAGCCGGCGTGGAACCATAGAACGCCAACAGCCCTTTCACCGTCGCTTTCGCAGCGGCAAACTCCTCTTCATTAGCGCCGGTAACGCAAATGGCTGCCACCTGCAGGATAAAATCATCGCGCGAACGGCCCGATTTTTCGAGGCCGCGCTGTACAGCCGGCAACTGTCGGTCGTGTACAAAAGGCAGTGTGTTGAATGGATGGACGATGAGACCGTCGGCAACTTCACCCGCCACTTCCGTCATTTTAGGACCCAAGGCGCCAAGCAAAATCGGCGGCACACCAGCTTCCAGCGGCCCTGGGTTAAACATCGGCGTCATCAGGGTATGTCGATAGTACTTTCCCTGGAAATTGAGCCGCTCGCCGTTTTGCCAACAATTAAAGATTGCCTTGACCGCCTGAATGTACTCCCGCATACGCGGCGCCGGCGGATCAAAATCAAGGCCGAAACGCTTTTCGATATGGGTTTTTATCTGCGGCCCAATACCCAGCAGAAACTTTCCTTTTGAGAAACGCTGCAGATCAAAGGCCTGGTAGGCGATATGCGAAGGGTTTCGGGGGAATGCGACGGCAATCCCCGTGGCGATATCGAGCTCGGGACAGGCCTGCGAGGCCAACACCAGCGGAAAAAATGGGTCGCGACTGCCCTCTAATGTATAGATCCCATCGTAGCCAGCTTCAGCACAGCGTTGCGCCTCAGTCACAGCGTTTTCCATATCGGCGTAGAATGGCCCGTCAATTTTCATTGTCATTTTCCTGAGCGTCGAGGTTGGCAGGATAATTTCACTATGCAACCGTATTGTCAAATTACCAATTAGACAGTAGAGTCTGCTATTGAACTATGAGGAGAGACCGTTGCCGGAAGCCAGTAATCTGCGCGCTCAACGCCGCGAACGCACGCGCCTGAAGATTTTGCAATCGGCTGTCAGGGTATTTGCTGAGCTGGGTTTCGATGCCGCCTCCATGGGCAGTATTGCCAGTCACGCAGGCTTGAAAAAGGCCCTCGTGCAATACCATTTCGAAACCAAACTCAAATTGTGGCAGGAGGCGGTCAATCACCTCTGGGCACAGTTACACAGCCTTGAAGCGCAATTACCCCGCCTGAACAACGAACGCACACCGGCGCAGGAGAGAGAAATGCTGCGCGACGTGTTCCGCGCAATCATTCGCTTTGCCAAAGACCACCCCGATTGGGTTGGCATTATGTTTCGCGAGGCCTCCACACCGGGACCTCGTCTAGACTGGTTGGTAGAACAACACTTGCGAAAGGACATAGAGGAAGGCACCCGGTTTGTTGAGCTGGCGCAGGCTCATGGCCTGCTGCCCGCAGGTCCGCCATTGCACATCCTGCATATTATTTCCGGCGCATTGACGTATCTGCTGCTGGTGGCGCCACTCACTAAACGCGCCACCGGCATAAAGCTGACCAGTGATGAATCTCTCGATACTACAGTAGACCTGCTACTGGAGATGCTGAGACCGCGCTAACGATCCAGAAAGCGCGCCACCAAATCATTAAATGCCTCCGGTTTCTCCGCATGCAGCCAATGACCGGTTTCGGATATTACCTCCAGCTCGGCGCGGGGAAACAAGCGGAATATGTCACCGCGATGCTTGTCCTGAATGTAGGCTGACAGCTCCCCCTTGATAAACAGGGTTTCGCCATCAAAGCCGGGCCCTTCCGGTGCCTGGCACAAATCGTCGTAGCAGTGAGCAATAGCTTCCAGATTTAACTTCCAGCGCCAACTCCCACTGTCAGTCCGAGCGAGATTTTTAAGTAAAAATTGCCGTACACCCAGCTCGCTTTCTACCTTCGCCAGCACCCCATCGGCCTCACCACGGCTTTTCAGAGCGCGCAGATCGATTGCACGCAGGGCCGCTAAAGTCTCGTTGTGATGCGGTTTATAGGCAACCGGCGCGATGTCGGCAACCACCAGATGTGAAACCCGTTCTGGATTGCTCAGTGCAAACTGCATTGCCACCTTGCCGCCCAGCGAATGTCCGACTAAGGCCAATTTTTCAACGTTTTCCGCATCTGCAAGGCGTCGAACATCGTCAGCCATCTCTGATAGCGACATCGTATCAAAATGAAATGATTCGCCATGGTTGCGTAGATCAATGCGATAGACACGAAAACGCCCCTCAATAGCGTTGGCCAACTGCGTAAGGTTGCTCGCCGAACCAAACAGTCCATGTAACAGAAAAACGACATTGTCGCCATCACCGGAAACTTTATAATTCAATTGCATAACTGCCTCTTGCCGCCTTTGCTTCTCACAGCGCAAGGCGGTTGGTAGAATCGCCCCCTGTTAATTTTTCAACCGGGAGTTCACTGTGCGATTTATCTGGCTGGCGCTCTGTGCGCTTCTCGCTGCCTGTTCAACGGTTTCTTACAACCCAACCGTTTACCCCTACCACATGGATGAGGAGGCTTTAGAGGCAAACCCGCCCAAAACGCTGCTACTCGCCAGTGTGAATGTCAGTGGCGAGCCGACCCTGTCAATGTTACGGAAAGCAGCCCCAAAAATCGATGAAGAAGTACTCGACAGGCTCAAGAGTCAGGGCTACAAGATAGCACCCACCCATCTGTTTGATAACGCCTGGAACCAGGCACTGTACACCTACGGTGATTTTTACGACCCCACATCCGGCAAGGTTGACCGTCGCAACTGGCAGGCCGTCATGGCCAACACGCTATCCACACTGAAAGTGGTTGGTGGTGTTGACGCGGTCGTTTTTACCGACCTGATTGCGCATGACGTACAACACAGCTCCGGTATGAACCACTACGCGCGCTGGTATGGGGTAACTCGTAAGCCTGCCACGCAAGGTGCCGGCTCTGGGGTCCCCGTAGATTTTAACTGGTCGCAGCCGGTCAAGGCAGCAAGCCTGATCGTCACCATCTATGACCTTAACGGCCGACCGCTGTTTGCCAGCCGCGGTGGCATCGACACCCTATCTGCCATCGATATGCGCAAGCCACATCTGGGCTTTGTGAGACGCGACAAGGTGCTCAAAAACACCAGCTTTATTGAAGAGGGTGTCGCGCTGGCGCTGCACCCGTTGATCCCCATGGATCGCTACCCCGGCAAGAAAAAAGGTGACAAAGAGGAAGAAGCAGACGACGCAGAGAAAAGTTCTGACAAATCCGAAGAGTCAGACAAGCGCGAAGATGCTGACAAACCTGAAAACAAAGGTTCCGACGGCGACGCTGGCACAGAAGTACCTGTAGAAGCCGGCGAGACTGAAAATGCAAAAAAGGAAAAGGAAAAACCCGACGGTGCTGAGAAGACAAGCGACACGCCCAAAAATGAGCGCGACGCTGCGGCGCAAAGCACGTCAGAAAAAGTAGACGCTGCTGAGTAACAACGCGTAACTGCGCTCCAGGCACCAGAACACCGCCATCCCACCCATCGTGTAGATGGCGGCAGTGCGCATCAACGGCGCCAGTGAGGCCGATAGCGAGCGCAACATCCAGAACAGCAAGGCTAGCGTTGCGACAAACACGAGCTGCCCAGCTTCAATTCCCACATTAAAGGCTACCAGACCCGCCAGAACATCCCCCTGGGGCAACCCCAGCTCTTCAAGCACACTGGCGAAGCCCAGACCATGTACCAGCCCAAACACGGCGATTAGCGGCCAACGCACGCGCCCACTGCGCTGTGCAAAAGCCTTGTAGCTCAGCTCAACAGCCAAATACAAAATCGTGGCTGCAATCGCAAGCTCAACCCAAACCGCCACTTCGGGAATAATCCTGAGACTCACCAGCACCAGCGTCACACTGTGACCTACCGTGAAAGCTGTTACTGTCACCAGCAGCTGTCGCCAGGAAGCCGCCAGCAGTAACAGACCGGTGACGAACAACAGGTGATCTATACCGATAAGTATGTGCTCAACGCCCAGCACAAAATACTGTCCGACCACCGCCCAGGTGGAAGGTACGCGGGGAATCTCAAAGGTCTGACTGTCGCGCCGCATCAACTGGCTGTACTGACGATTATCGACCAGGGATATTTTCAACAGCGCGGCAGTACGACTGGCCGTCAACCCGCGAACCTGCAGGGTTTGACCTTCAAGGCCTTCGGCACACGTCATGTGCCAGCGCCATTCTACCGACGTACCCACGGCTTGCTGTGCCGCCTGGGCCATTGTGCACGTCTCGGGGAAAATCGGCTCTGGGCTAACCTGCGCGCTTAAGGCCGGGGTTCGCCACAATACGTTAAACGTCGTCGCACTCTCACCGTCGATCTCGAGCAATGATGGCGCCAATTTATGTCCCCATGCCGGGCTAAACGAGATGAACAGCATCAATAACCACAGATGTTTCATACGTCATCTCCCGGCGCCACGACGTTGTAGCGTTGTCGCAGTTGTTCAATAAAAGCCTGCAAGGCCTGACGTTCGTGATCATCGCGCCAGAGTTGTTCCAGCTTGGCAGCAACATCGTCAATACTGCGGATTGTCGCCGGCACAATATCAGTGACACGCACCAGATGCATTCCATAGGCAGACGGCACCGGTTCACTCCACTGCCCCACAGTCGGTGGTTGCGCCGCCAGTGCATCACTAAATTCAGAGCCAAACATGTAAGTCATATCGCGATAGGATTTATCGCGGAAGGCACGTCCGTGCAAAAAGGGATCTCCGAAACCGGCGGAGTCGGCTCCGCTCCGCAATTCCTCTAGCGCTTGCTGTGCCCGACCTTCGGGGTCTGCGTCGCGGTCGGCGCTAAAAAAAACATGCTGAAAACTCAAACGGGCCGGCACTTGCCAGCGGTCAGTTTCACTCTCATAGATTTGTTCAAGGTCATCTCGCGTCGGTGAAGCCGAGGACGTGCCACGCCCAAGACGCTCCATACGCTGAATCATCCGCCGTCGAATCACCTCATCCGATTCGTGCACGCCCAGCGCGATGGCAGTGCGAATCTTTTCGTCGTCGCTGCCTTCGATGCCGAGGAAGTTAGCGTCGCGAAGCAGTCGCTGCAGCACGACCGCATCATCGCGGTGAAAATTTCGACGCAGCGCTTCAGCGTACAAAATACGACTATCCAGCTCCTGACGCTCCAGTGCGACAATCTGAATCTGAGTCGGCATTCTGCCGGTCTGTCGCACGAAATCATCGCGTAATTGGAGGCGGGTTTCGGCGTCAAGCCCTTCAATATCAATCGGCGCAGTTGCGTCCCGATACATTTGTAGCGCAAAAAGCGCGATTCCAATCACCAGAAAATGCAGCAATGGCTGCCGTAGAAACCGCATTACGTACTAATCCTTGTTCGAGTGTTTTTCGCTCGGGGTGTCATTATTTAGCGTGTCACCGGCTAGAGAATCCGTGTTTGGGGAGTACCAAATGGGAGAGGTCCAAGCTCGCTCCTGAATCACCGGGCGATGTGTGTCGCTGCAACAGGCTTCCAGCCCGCGGGGAATTGTGCCAGGGTTTGCGCAGTTAACCCCATTGGCGACACAAATCTGCTGACTCCAGCGACAGCTCGGATTCTCCACCACACGCGCGTAATAGTACGCATCTTCGGCCGGATCGAAATGGGGATCGGTCCACACTCGGCAAAGATGTTTAAAACCATCGCCCGATTGTTCGCAGGTGAGCGGGTTAACCGATGCGCCATTATTGGCATCGCCTGCCACTTCATAGACACGCTGGCGCTTGTTACCTGTGCCATCTATCCAGCCTTTGATGATCTGGATTCGCTGCAGTGCTGTCCCCGGTGAATCAAGGGTGCCCGGATCCATCAGCGCAGAGACGATAAAGCGCGGGTCTTCCGGGTTCGCCACGGACGGCAACTGCCCGCCCATAGGCACGCCACCCAGGTAGGAGCGTTCAACAAAATCCGGGGCCTCGCACAACTCGCGATCCAGATCCCAGCCGCCAAAAAATCGAACGGACATACGCGGCCCGCTGGTACCATAGGTTTCGCGGCGCTGCATGGCGGCGAAAATCGCATCGCGGCTGTTTTCCTCGGCCCAGACAACCGCCACCCCACCAGGGTTGAACTCCAGGTCATCCGGTAACCCTTTGTTATTGGCTGCCGCTGGCTCCCCTGCCCCGCCATGCCCGGGAAAGTCAGTTTCAGACACAGCCCCCGGCGCACCGAGATGAGTATCTGTACTGGCGATAAAGCCCATTTGGTAGGGGTTGAAGCCGAGCTCTTTTTTCAGCTTAAGGCCATCATTCAGTACATCGCGTAAAAACCCATCGTCCGCTGCTGGCGCCGACCGGGTCAGATTCATGAATTTGCCGGAGAATTTATCATAGGGAAGCTGTTCAAACGCACACAGCTCGTCCTCCATTTGCCCGGGGCCGAAAAAACATTCAGAACTGCCTTTGTGTTGCATGACTTCCACAAGCCGCTCAAGACGACCTCGCTTAGCCTGATCTTCTGCTGTCAGCAGCACGCCATCGGCGTCCTGCGGACTGAACATGTAGCCGTCGCTCAGGTTTGAATTGTGCGGAATCACCAACGCATCACAGCCGGTGCCGGCATCCAGACAACTGCTTTCAAGATTTTGCCATAGCCCTCGCGCCGTGGGATTGTCGACAAAACTGAATGGCAAATCCGGTACCACTGCGTTGCGAAAAATCACATTGCGATGCAAGTTCGCTAGATTTTCCGAGGCCCCGGTCCACTCATAGCCCACAAAACTCGTGAAATCACAATTGTCACTGCGATCATAACTTTGCTCGGCAGCCTCACGCATTTCCTGCCACGGCGCCAGCGCAGCGGTCAGACAGCGATTGCCATCGTCGCCACACAAACCCAGCCTGCCACCGGCTGATGCCTGCGTATTAAACAGAAAGAAAGCCGCCCGCGGCCACCGGCGATAAACCTTGCACTGCCAAGCGTTATAGCCGTCTACGGAAGGGCTGTTGCACATGCTCACTTCACCAATCAGCTCTGCGTGATCGGTGACAACGGCAAAATCCAGCGGGCGTGCCAGTTTCAGGCTACGGAGCGCTTTTCCCTCGTCATTCCAGGGTTGAATACCGATGCGCTCCCCACGCGCAAAACGGTAGGCCTGCTGGGGCGTGGTACGCGTATCCTGGGTACTGGCGTCGAGCGAGTAACGGGTATGCACGTGGGTATCGCCAAACAGCGGGATTTTAAGTGCGTTGTAATGACGACAAGGCTGCCGCTCCTCGGTACGCTCGAAACTCGGCGGCGCCGACCATGCCGGCAAGGCCAGCAGCAGCCCCCAGACTATCCAGACCCATCTCACTATTCGATTGCCCCCAAATAAAAACAGCTGTTTTAAAACTGCCCAGAATGATAGGGATATTCCATTATGTTGTCACCCGCTCAAGCCGACATTGGCGCACAATTATTATGGCTTCGCCCAGGCCTTCAGCTTCTGTTCAGTTTACGCATGCCAAACTGCGATCAACACTGGGAACTCGTTCACTGGAGAACAGCATGAAAAACCTCATCGCACTGTGTGGCCTTGCAGCTCTGGGTCTGGGTGCTGAACGGGCGTTAGCGCACGACACCCACACCGAATACGTATGTCACGAAAGCGGCCGTCATTATCACAACACCCACACCTATCATGGCAGCCACAGCTATCATTCGCACAGCCACGACAGGCACAGCAGTCACGTGACGTATACCTATCACAGCCGGCCCCACTACTCGTACAGCTATCATTATTACGAGCGACCCCATCATTACCGTCGCAAGCATCACTATGAGCGCAGTACCACCCGAGTGCGGGTAAACCATGGGCTGAGCGGTAGCCTGAACGTGCGATTCTAGAGGCATGCACAACCCTGCCGCGATGCGATGGGCTTAGTTCTCCCTGGCTCAGGCTTCACCTGAGCCAAACGCTGCCCCGCCGGCCAGTGCGGGGCCTTTTTCTTGGCAACGTTTTCAGAAAGCCGCAAACCTTATCATCAACCTAGCTCGCAGGCAGCGCAGCTCGCACGCGTGCCATGTGCGCCAGCAATGCAGCGCAAGATTCCGGGACGGTTTCCTTCACCCACGCAGCAAATTCGCAGACTACCAGCAGATCGATATCGGCTTGCGTCAAACTGTCGCCAACCAGGTAGTCGCGCGTTTCGCAGATGCTGTTCATCTGCCTGAAAAACCCTGCCAAACGATCGCGCCCGCGACTGACCAGCGCGGGAATTTGCTCTACTTTGTCGGGCCCAGGCAGCGCTCGATCCTTGAACATATCACCCTGATTTCGCAGCATATCCGCCACCGCCATAAAACCGCTCAAATACAGGCGATGCATCCAGCCCAGTACCTGTGCGCGCTCCAGATTATCGGCACCCAGTAGCGGCTTGTCGGGATACACCCCTTCGAGATAGCTACAGATCGCCACCACATCGACCAGACAGTCACCGCTATCGAGAGCCAGCGCAGGTACCGAACAGTCCGGATTGATCGCTTTATAGCTGTCGCTGAACTGCTCCAGCTTGCCAAGATCAATCTGCTGGGTATCCAGCGTGATGCCCTTGTATTGCATGAACAGCGCAACCCGGCGCGGGTTGGGCGCGATATCAAACGTATATAGTTTCATAGCCTTCCTGATTTATGCGTTTATGGATGAATAGGTGAATCGACAGAGCCGTATAGTGCCGCAAGCCGCACCACATTGCACATACCCCCGGCGCGGTTTTCCACTGCGTTTCAGGCCAATCTTCAGCTGCCGTTCAGGCTGTGCGCTGTACTCTTTTTACCGTAACGACCAAAAGGGGTTTGCCTATGCGAACCGTTGTCAAACTGATCAGTTTTATCTGTGTCATGCCTGCTGTAACTAACGAGGTGTTGGCTGACCATCAGCATACCCACTACGCAAAGGTTGTGAGTAGCGTGCCTATTTACGAAGAGGTTGCCCATGAGCGACCACGTGAACATTGCTGGGATGAAACGGTTTACCATGAATCTCGACGCAACAGCGCAGCCCCCCTGTTGGGAGCCATCATCGGTGGCGTCATCGGCAACAAGATCGCGCACGGCGACCGCGACAAGGCGGTGGGAACCTTCGTTGGCGCGGGTGTCGGCGCCGCAGTTGGCAGCCAGGCGTCCCGACACAACAGCCACTACCATGTGGAACGGCGCTGTGAGACGGTGCGCGATGTGCACTGGCAACGAGAGATAGTTGGCTACGACGTAACATATCGCTACCATGGCAATGAATACACGACCCGGCTCCCTTATGATCCCGGGCACAAACTCAAGGTAACCGTGTCGGTTCAACCGGCCCAATGACGTATGAGATACTTGCAGCACATACATCACTTGAAGGTCTCACTGGCCAGCGCCCTGCTCGCTGCCGGACTCACTGTGTCCGCGCCACTGCAAGCCTTACCCGATCTGGATAGAGTTCCGTCGCTGAGGCCACCCACAACCGATCCCTCGCTGCGTCGCAATCTGGTAGAGGAATCGCCAGAGCGTGCGGTAGCAATAGCCGAACAACGCTACAACGGTCGTGCCGTTGGCGCGCGCCACCTCGGTAACGGTGTGTATCGGGTTCGCATTCTGCAGGATGATGGCAAGGTCAAAACTGTGACCGTCAGACCCGATTAACCGCAGCGCCAAACAGGAAAACCAACCATGCGCATACTGATCGTCGAAGACGAGCCAGATCTTCTCGACTACCTTTCGTCGCAGTTCGAGGCCGAAGGTTTTGCCTGTGACACCAGCAGCGATGGCGAAGATGCTCTCTTTATGGGAGAGGAATACAACTACGATCTGGCCATTGTCGATATCGGTCTTCCGAAACTAGACGGCATTCAAGTGGTCTCCCGGTGGCGAACCGCCAATCGCAATTTCCCCGTACTGATACTAACCGCGCGAGGCCGCTGGCAGGATAAGGTTGCCGGACTGGAAGCCGGCGCAGATGACTACGTGGTTAAACCTTTCCAGATTGAGGAGATTCTTGCTCGGGCCAACGCATTGATTCGGCGCTCGGCTGGTTACGCAAGCCCTGAGCTTCGCTTTAATGGCGGCATTGTGATTGATTCACGCGCCAAGGTCGTTCGCATTGCCGACACTCCACTAGAGCTCACCACCTTTGAATACAACGCACTGGAATACCTCGCTCACCGCTGTGGCCAGACAGTCTCCAAATCCGAGCTCACTGAACATTTATATGATCAGGACTTTGACCGCGACAGCAACGTTATTGAAGTATTTATTGCCCGTCTGCGTAAAAAGCTGGATCCAGAAGGCACGATCAAACCCATCACCACCGTGCGTGGCCGCGGCTATCGATTAGATCTCCAACCCGAGGAATGAGCACCGCACCGCAGGGAAAGGGGTCAATCATTCGGCGATTGCTACTCGCCAGCCTGCTGACGCTTCCGCTCTTTCTCGGCATCACAGGTTACGCCATTGATCAGGCCCATTCGCGGAGCCTGATCGCGGCCCAGCAGTCACAATTACAGCTTCAGTTTTACGGCATTCTAGGCGTCATGGAATGGAGCAACACCCAACCGTTGTCGGTAGAACGTCTGCGCGAACCTAGATTCTGGCAGTTCCGCTCTGGTCTCTACGCTTTCATTCACAGCCGCAATGGCGTTCTACAATGGCAGTCTTCATCCGCCAACTCCATGCAGTATTTACAGTCTGGATTTTCGGCAGTATCACCTGGCGAAGAAGTTTTTGACACATTTTCTGTGCGCGGCGAAGACTATTTTCGCTACCGCTATCACGTCATCTGGGAGGACGAACACGGCGTCGACTACCCTCTGATATTTACTCTCCTGCAAAACCAAAACACGTTTGAGGCAGAGGTACTGAGTTTTCGCCGCAACATAGCTCTCTGGTTAGGGCTTGCTGGAATTGTGCTGCTCCTGATACAGGTCATTGTCATGCGCTGGGGCTTAAATCCACTGGGCAAACTGAGCCGAGAACTACGAGCGCTCGAGACCGGCCAGCGGGATCGACTGGGTGGCGCCTATCCTCAGGAACTTATCAGCATCACGCGTAATCTCAACCGCTTGCTCGACAAGGAACAACAGCAGCGTGAACGCTACCGAAACACCTTGGGAGACCTCGCGCACAGCCTAAAGACTCCGCTCAGCGTGATGCGATCGGCCATCGACAGAAACCGGGACGGGTTGATTAACGAACAGCTCGATAAAATGAACAATATCATCGCTTATCAGCTGCAACGCGCGGTCAGTGCCGGTCCGCATCAACTTGGCAGCAAAACAGCCATCAAACCGTTGCTGAAACGCCTGCTAAATTCACTGGATAAAGTTTACCGGGATAAAGCACTCGGCTTTACGCTGAACTGTGCCGAGCACGACCACCTGGGGATTGACGAACAGGACCTCATGGAGCTAATGGGCAACCTTCTGGACAACGCCTGCAAAGCGGCGCGACATACCGTTTCGGTGACCGCAATCATGCCCAATGACGAAAGCCTGGCCACAGTATTGATTGAAGATGATGGACCGGGTTTCCCCGACGACAAGGTTGAAACCCTGCTACAGCGAGGCAGCCGGGGTGATCAGTACGGAAGTGGGCAAGGCCTTGGTTTATCGGTGGCCACCGACATACTCAAGGCCTACAAAGGTGGCATTACCATTAGCCGTTCATCCCTTGGAGGCGCCCTACTGACTCTCACCCTGCCACGTTAATTGCTGCGCTTAGAACACTTTGCGCAATTGCCAGAAGAAGTCCGCTTCCATTTCCTTCGCAACATCTTCATTAACGTTGCGCTCACTGATGGGAAATGCGGTAACAAACTGGGTAGTAAACCCGCGTCCCAGCTCACCCTCGACTCGAAAGCCAGCGTCTGTTAACGATCTCGTACGTCCAAATTCGCCGCCGGCATCCTCATAGACTGCTTCGCCGTGCTCGATAAATATTGATGGGGTAAGCTCCATACCGAAGACCGTCCAACTATCCTGAGCGAGTTTAGTTCTAACGTAATAGCCACTATCCCCTATCAAGGCACCTGGCAGGTAGGCAGCCAACGTCGATATACCCCCGAGCACAAATTGCTTCTGCTGCGGTACTTGCTTGCCGTCCGCGTACTGACCCAGCACATCGATATCAAATGAAAAGCTACCGCCCAATCCGATTTTCATTCCTAGCTTGGGCTTAAACAACAAATATTCGGCCGTGCGCTTACCACTGCTTACGGCATCGGCAAAATCTTCCGTTCCCAGCGTACCGGAATCTCCGCTAAGCCCGTTTTCTACAAAGCCCTGCGCACTCCAACGCACCGGCTGACCAAACACGCGTGATTGACGAAAATACTTCAGCCCCACTTCCAGCCCGCCATGTGCCTCATCTTCCAGTACCTGCCCATTATCAAGCGACACTTCAGACTCGGTGTATTCCAGCCGCTCACTAACGGTGAGCCTGTGCTGACGATTAGCAAACAGGATCTGCTCTCCGGTCAGTGCGGCAGACTGAATTTCACCCTCAACCACCACAGCGGTGCGCGACGCCGCAGGCGTAGGACACAATACCGGAAGAAGAAGGCATACAGGCGAATTGTCTGGTTGCGACGAATTCACCAGAAAAGCGTCTCGCTCATAATCAACCGCCGACACTTCCATGCCATAGAGCCCTAACCGTGTTGGTTTGCCGAGTTTAAGGCTTAAACCGTGATAGTTCTTGCCGCCACTGTTTTCACCCCAATCTGTCAGCGCACCGTCATATTCTAGCTTCAGCTCGGTACCGTTCCAGAAATGGTGTCTGATTTCTGCGCCACCAAAGTAACGACCAACGAAGCGGTTTCCTTCATTACCCAGCGACAACGAAAACTCTGTCGGCGAATAGTCTGATGCTTCTTCGTGGGTAAACACCAGACTCAACTTCGAAGGATCATCGTCGGTTTTGTATTTTATAACGTACTCGCGCCCCATACGCTGGGCTTGCAACTCAGCCAACACACGCCGGCGTTCAAACTCATCTACGGTGAGATCATCATCACCGACGAGCGGTGAAAAGTGCGATTTTACGCTGTCCGGCCCTTCAATTGCTGCCAGTTCGCCATTCACAACATGGACGTAAACGGTGTCGCCGCGCTGCGCATAATAAACTGTGACCAGCAAATGCCCCGAACGATAATAGGCCTGATTCAAGGCTCGGATAGCCTGTGACGGAGTTTTCGAAGCCCCCGTCAACCGCAAAATCTGCTCTTCGGTCAGGTAGCGATTGCCACTGATTTTTACCGGCGTTTCGCCAACACGAGTTTGAATAGTTCCATCACTAATACTCGACTGAGCTTCAATACGTTCTGCAGTAGAAAGTTGCGGAGGTATAACCGGCGGCAGATCGATTGCCATAAAGTATCGTCCCTACTATCCGTCAATGTATTTAACCATCCGGTCAGGATGGCTACTTTGTCGCTGTTTCCGGCGAAAGCTCGCTAATTACACGCATATCAACACGCCGATTACGCGCACGTCCCTCAGCATTGTCTGCCCCCGTCGCGAGACTGTTAGACGCTACTGGTTGCGACGAGCCATAGCCTCGATAACGCAGCCTGTAAGAAGCGATACCACGGGCTATCAGGTAATCGTAAACCGCTTTGGCACGCGCATCAGAAACCTCGATATTGATCTCTTCACTACCACGCGAATCCGTGTGCCCACCGATTTCTACCACGACCTGAAATTGCTGTCGCAAGACGGCCACCACACGATCGAGTATTTCAAACGATTCGGGGCGCAAAACTGTGCCATTAAAATCAAAAAACACACCCACCAACTCCAGTGGAGCCCCTTTTGTCAGATGACAACCGCTGGGCAATACAATGGCGTTGTTCGGCGTGTCGTCACAATAGTCTTGCGAATTACAAACACCATCTCCATCATCGTCGTCACAGTTTGGCAAACTGATTTCGGTGTTTTTCCGCTTGCGGATCGTGTCAGACTCAGGTTCCGGCAAGCTGGCAACACCGACAGACGAACTGGAAAAGCCAATACCGTCTAGATCGTCCGCAGGGATTGCATTCATATCAATAACGGTATTATTGCCGGAAAGTGAATCGACATCACCAAGGGTAACCACTGGCAAGACGGGTATGCCGCCCTCCCGCTCCAACGATCGTAATGCACCATCTGCGAAGGTTTGCGCCTGCACACTTGCACCTATCAATAGATACGCGATCAACCATAAAGCGCGCCACCAACAGATACCTTTCCCCGCGATCAAATGATTCAATGTATCAAGCCCTTAGCTAGTGTCTAACTGTTGTTTCGAGAAACGCCCGCCCAGCTTAACATTTCGTTACCAGCCCCTCACTCGCAATTTATCGCTTGCGAAAGCCGCAGCGTGCTACGTCACACGCCAAAACAGAATAGTTAGCAATAAGGTGATCCGCCAGACTAAAGCGCGGCAGTGCGGTAGCAAATCGCAAAAAAAAGCCTCCCAGCGGGAGGCAAACGTCAAGACCTATAGGGGGCCTTCTTAGGGGAGCGGAAGCGCGTCCAGAGGTAAAGCACCTGTCAGTGTGCCAACCACGTCAACCGGCAAACCCGGCAACGACGGTGCTCCACCCGATGGAATCAGACCGGTCAGCGTACCTACCGGATCAACCGGCAAACCCGGTAATGACGGCGCGCCACCCGATGGAATCAAGCCAGTCAGCGTACCTACCGGATCAACCGGCAAACCCGGTAATGACGGCGCGCCAC
>NZ_JBFJTH010000015.1:0-35636 GCF_041625495.1 Litorivivens sp.
GCTCGCCCGCCAGCTCGATCGCGCTCAACTGGGGCAACAGCACCTGGAAGAAGACTTCAACTTCCATTCGCGCCAGATGCATACCCAGGCAGTTATGCCGACCGTAACCAAAGGCGAGGTGGCGATTGGGCGAGCGCGCGACATCAAAGACGTCCGGTTTTTCCAGCGCCGTGGCGTCGCGGTTGGCGGCATCGAAGAACAGCGCCACCGTATCGCCCTTGGCCAGTTTCACGCCTCGCAGCTCGGTATCGGCAAGCACGGTACGGGCGAAGTGTTTAACCGGAGTCACCCAACGGATCATTTCGTCGGCGGCACTGCGACAGAGATCCGGATTGGCCTGCAGTTTCTGCAGCTGCTCCGGGTTCTCCAGCAAGGCCTGCAGACCGCCGGCGATACTGGCACTGGTGGTGTCGTGGCCGGCCGTCGCCAGCAACACAAAATAGGAGGTCAGCGTAAAAGGGTCTAGGTACTCGCCGTCCAGTTTGGCCGACGACAGGACGCTGCCAATATCGTCCGCCGGATGGGCGCGCTTTTGCTCGATAAAGGCGGAGAAATACTCAGCCATCCCGTGCATGGTTTCCAGAAAAACCGCCGTGGCGTCTTTGCCCTCTTCTACGTAGGCATCCGGCGCAAACAGGCGCTGGGTCAATGTGAGAATCTTGCCTTCATCGGCTTCGGGAATCCCGATCATCTGCAACACAATGCGCAGCGGAAACCAGAACGCAATATCGGCTGCAAAATCGCATTGCCCACCCAATCCACGCATGCGCGCCACAAAGCTCTCGGCGATAGTGACCACATGGCCGCGTAACTTGGCGATATTCGCCGGCATAAACCATTCGCGGGTCACCTTGCGCAATGCCAGATGTCGATCGCCATCCATATGCACCAGGGTTTTTACACCCATCATGTCGCCAAAACGCTCCAGATTGGTCTGCTCCAGAGATTCCAGAATCAGCACGGCGCGCGGCTCGGCGCTGAACAGTTCCGGCGTGGATTCGATATACCGTATATCCTCATGCCGGGTAACAGCCCAATAGGGACGTATATCCGCCGGCTGTACCCGGCACACCGGCTCGTGTTCACGCAGATGGGCCAGCAGCGCGCGAATGTCAGCCGGTCGCTTGTAAGCAAGGGCGTCACTCAGTAGTTCAGGGCTCAGTTGTTCAGGATTCATTTTTTCAGTACTCACGGGAAACCCTCACAGACGCGTTTTAATACTGAGGCCAATTTGCCGCGGCTCGTTCAGATAGGCGTTATAGGAGCCCTCCTGTACGGGTGCCGCAAAGTAGATGGTGCGATAGGTCTGGTTCAGACAGTTTTTGCAGAACAAGCTGACATCCCATTCCGTGCCACCATAGTACTGAAAGCCTAACGCCGCATCCCACAGGGTGTAGGGACCTTGCGTGGGCTCGTCCGGCGTATCCGGGCTGGCCCAGTGCTCGCCGCTATAGGAGGCCGCCACCCGTCCATAGAGCCCGGCGTTAGCCGACAGCGGACGCGAATAGGTAGCGGCGGCAACCGCCGACAAATCAGGCGCCCGGGGCGTCTGCCGACCGTCCAGATGGCGCACCGCTTCCGGCGCATTGCCCAGATCGGAAAACTCCGCCTTGAGCCAGGTAATACTCAACTCGGCCCGCAGCGATTCGGTGAATTGCACCGTATTTTCAAGCTCAATACCACGCGACAAGGCTTCGCCGGTATTCTGGGTAAAAAAGTTGAAGCCATTAAAAAAGTTGATCTGCAGATTTTCGTACTGAGTGTCAAACAGGGCAATGTTGGTTTGAGCCCGCGAATCCCAGTAGCGGGTTTTCAGACCCAGCTCCCAACTACGCGCATACTCCGGTTCATAGGTGGTGTTATTGAGGTTTGCCGCCTCCTGAAACAGGTTCACAGCGCCGGCCTTATAGCCCTTGCTGAAGGTCAGGTAGCCCATGATGTCGTCGGTAAAACGGTACTGGCCCGACAGGGTGCTGGTCACCACGCTGCTTTCGTATTCGTCGTAGAAACTCGGGGAGTTGTAGATGGTATTCAAATCCAGCGCGTTGCGCGGGGTCGACGCATCGCCGGACGGCGGATCGCCGATCAGACCCGAGGCAATAATGGCCTGCGCCAGTTCAGAGTTGTACCAATAGACCTGATCGTAACCGCCCTGCTTACGATCCTCGCTATAGCGCAGCCCCGCCACCAGCGTAAAGCCGTTCTCAAAATCAGTCTGGGTATGAATAAATATCGCCGCGCTGGTGGAATCCTGATAATAATGATCTTCAATAATTTTCACACCGCGTTCGGCGGGAAACAGATCAAAGGACGTAAAGCCCACCGGGCCTCCGATGGTAGCAAACAGCGCGGTGCAGCCGAGCGTCATGCCGGGCGGGCGACATACCGGCGCTGTGCTGCCGGAATATCCCGCCATCTGGGCGGCGGCTCGGGTTACCAGAAAACTGGCGTAGTTATTGGAATCGGTATCGGACTCAAAAATTCGATTGCTCTCAAAAGTCTCTTCCGAGTAGTAGATACCGGCCACAATATCCACCGCCCCCCACTGGGTGCTGACATTCACCTCTTGGGACCAGAAATCGATTTCCGCCGGCTCGCTCAACGTGAGGATGTGGGCCGGACCAAAATCAGCGTCGCCCCGTACCTGTTCGTCAGTGAAGCGACGGACACCGGTTACCGCGCGAATATCCATAGACTCCAGCGCCCAGTCCAGTTTCCAGGTCAGGCCAATATCCTCACGCAATTCCTCTGAGTCCGCATTGTTATTGGTGAGACGTCGATCTTCAGCATAATCGGCGGTGTAGAACTCCAGCCCCCGGAGACCCGCGTAGTATTTCAGGTCCTGGGTCAGTGGTCCGCTCACCACCTGCACACTGCCCCAACAGCAGCCGGCATCGGATTTTGAATAATCCAGGATGAGCCAACTCTCCAGGGTATCGGTCACATCAAACAGCCACTGCACCTTGCCGCTGATACGATCCGTCTGGTTATAGGTGCGATTGCCCTGCTGGCGGCTGTGCAAAAAGCCGTCCTGACGATTGTTGACCACGGAGACACGCACGGCGCTGCGATCTCCCAGCGGCATATTCACCGCTGCGGCCGCATAACGCTTGTCAAAATTACCGCTTAGCATCTCGGCGCTGATGCCGAAGGCTTCGCTATCCGGTTTGCTGCTGGTCAGCGACAGCGCACCGGCAACCGTGTTCTTGCCAAACAGGGTACCCTGTGGACCGCGCAGCAGTTCCAGGCCGGCGATATCATTCATGTCCTGCAAGGCCATGGCGGAACGCGAGCGGTACACCCCGTCAATAAACACCCCCACCGCCCCCTCAAAGGTGCGGCCATTACCGACCGTGCCAATACCGCGAATTTTCAGACTCGAGTTCTGTGAGCTCTGACCGGTATCAAAACTGATACTGGGGTTAACGTCGGTCAGATCAGAGACATCAAACACGCCCGCCTCGCGCATACTGTCTGCCGACATGGCCGTGATGGCGATGGGAACGTCCTGAGCGCTCTGACTGCGCTTCTGAGCAGTCACAACAACTTCTTCCAGCTGCGTCGCTGTGGCCCAGGATGACGTAAACGCCAGCATCATGCCGACAACCGAGAGCACACTGAATCTCATATTCCCCCCAGAACTGGGCTTACGCGCATCCCCGAAACAGCCGGGCGACAGCGCATTGCAGGCCATTCAATTATTATAATTCGCCAAACCATACATTTGGACATTTCTATTTTGTACACTTGTATGCTTTTGAGGTCAAGTGCTAAGATCGCAAAATGAATGACACCGCTACTTTGATTGAAGCCCGACCGCCACAGCAAGCGCGCGGCCGCGAGCGCTTCGAGCGCATCCTACATGCTGCCGAGAAACAGTTACTCGCACGCGGAATAAGCGACTTTTCCATCCCCGAGCTGGCCAGCAAACTGGGGTATACCCGCACTAGTGTTTATCATTTTTTCCCCACTCCTTACGCAATTCTCAATGAGTTAACCCGCCGCCACCTGCTCACCATTGAGCAGCAGGTAGAGAAGCTCAGCAAAAGTATCGAAGGAAAACGCTGGCAACAGGTCATTGAGGAAGTTTCGAACCTGGTCGCAGATTATTACAACGCGCACCCAGTAGCCGGCATTTTGATTCTGGGGAGTGTGGCAAGCCACGAAAGCCACCGCGCGATGCACCTGACTATCGTGCATCTGGGCAAACATGTGGAAAATCTGATGGAGCTTATTGGCGTTTCCCTGCCCAGCCACGAGCCAGACGCCAAGGCGCTCACAGTGGAGCTGGGCACCGCCTGCCTGCGGCTATCCTACTTTCTGCACGGTAAAATCACCGACGCATACCGGCAGGAATGCACCAATGCAATGATTGGTTATCTGAACCGTTTTATAGAGTCAAAAGGCTAGAACGACCAGGTAACGTCCACACCGTAGACCCTCGGATCACCATACCCCTGATTAAACGTGCCGATGGAGTCCGTGACTGCAACGGTACTATTGATATAGCGCTTGTCCAGAATATTGGTTCCATAGGCTGTTACGCGCCAGTCGCCCGCATCATTCATCCAGGTCAGGCGCAGATCAACAAGCACGTATTCGTTAGCGCCAGCATTGCGTTCGTCGTCGCGATAGACCTCTGCCGAGGTCGCATCCAGCCCGAAGAAAACATCACCCTTGTAGCTGATATCCAGCCGCGGCGTGATCAGGCCAATGTCGGTGGGAAAGGTCATCTGCAGGCCCAATGAAGCGCTTTCTTCCGGTGCCGCAGGAAACGGTTCACCGCTACGATCTACCGGGACGGCATTGCCGCGTAGCGCCAGCTCCTTCAGGTCGGTATCTTCAAACTCACTGTAAAAATAGTTATTGTTACTGTAGTTCAGCGATACCACCGCGCCCGCAAACGGCAGCCAGCTCAGCTCCATCTCGCTACCCCGAATCGTCGCCTCCCCGGCGTTGGTAAACACCACAATCAGATTACCGGCGGAATCATTCGACACGGTGACCAGCTGCATATTGCGGTAATCCATGTTGTAGGTAGCGATATTCAGCCGCATCCGCCGATCCAGCAAATCCATTTTGAAACCCAGCTCTAGATTGGCGACTTCTTCGGGCTCAATGCGTGCCAGCCCTTCCACGCCACGCGGTTCAGAAAATCCCGACTTGAATCCGTCGCTGTAAGTAAAGTACGTGGTCAGTGCCTCAAAGGGTGTGTTCTCCAGCTGATACTCATCAAACACGTAACTCAGGGAGAGCATCGGGGTAACCTGGCTGAAGGTTTCGTCCGCATCAAAACGAGAGGTATTGGCCCAGTCCATCTTGTAGTCGGGAATGCCATCCCCGTCCTGATCGCGAAACACATTACTCGCAATGCCAACCGGATCTTCCAGCCACGATCCGGCAAAGGTATAAAGCCCCTTGGTCTGCCCGCCAGACAACGCTGCCAGCGGACCAGGCGGTGTCAGTGGCACATAGCGTGGATCTGCCGCTTGCAGTCGTGTCGTTAAATCGTTGAGATCGGTACCAATCACGGTGAGCCCGGACTTTCTAACCTCCTGGGTGTAGCGCACACCCAGGGTTAACTGCAGGGCCTCAGTCAGGTCATAGGAGGCCTGCAGAAAGGCTGCGTAGGTCGCATTGTCGAGCTCAAAATCTGACTGCAATAGCGGATCACCGGTCAGAGCACCCACCACCGGCGTGGTACCCAGGGGCGATGCCGGTCGGGTGGGGTTCTGCCCCGACGCCAATTGGCTCAGACTGGTGGCATCCAGCCCAATCAGGTTGGTCAACAGGGTAAAGGTTTCGGTATTGCGCTCGGCCGCTGCAAACAGGCCGGTGGTAAAGTTAAGGCGGTTGTTAAGCGCCGAACCGTTCAGCTGAAGCTCCAGACTGTAGGACTTTCGAATACTGGGCTCATTGTTGTAAGCCTCGTTGTAGTCCATGGGCCCGCCGTCGTTGTCGGCAGTCTGAATCGGGCCTTCTTCCGCGCGACGCACCCCGAGTATGGCCTTAAGCAGATAGTTTTCTGTGAGCTCCCATGTCGCAGTCGAACCAAACAGCACCGACTGGAAATCCTGTTCCAACATAGGGTTCGGACCTTTATCTGCAGTAAGATCGCCCTGCTGTTCACGACTGTTAGACTCACAGTTTTCACGAAATGCGCGCCCCTGTGACGCATCGGTATCTCCAGCCCAAAGTAACGCCAAACCATCAACAAACAACGCGTCATCACGTGTGATATTGCAGTTGGTATTGGTCATAACACCACTGGAATCGCCGAAGAACAGCAGGTTTTCAACGGTCAGCGTATCGCTTGCGTCCCAACGGGTCTGAAACAACGCGGAAATACCCTCTTCGGAGTTACTGCGCGCGTCGTCCCCCACATCTTTCATGTAGCCTTCGTTGTACACCGCGTTAAAGGCTACGCGGGTAAAAAAGCGATCGGTCACCGGAAGGTTTACGCCTGCCCGTAACTTTCGGGTATCGTAGCTGCCCAGCCCCGCTTCCACATAGCCCTCAAATTCCTCGTGAGGTTTGGCCAGGGTAAGTACCAATGCGCCGCCCGTGGTGTTTTTACCAAATAGCGTACCCTGTGGGCCGCGCAACACCTGCAGACTGTCCACATCTACCGTGTCGAGCAACTGACCGTCCGCACGCGGCAGAAATAGCCCGTCCAGATATACCCCAACGGTGGGGTCCACCCGCACAAAACCAGTGCGCTCACCAATACCGCGAATATAAATTTGGTTGCCCTGCCCTTTGTTGATCTGCAGGGAAGGCACACTTTTGGAAAGGTCCTGAACATTATCGATACCGGCATCACGCAGATCTTCGCCGCTCAGAGCGGTGACCGCGAGGGGCGTTTCCTGAATGTTCTCCTCGCGTTTTCGTGCAGTGACCACTACCTCCTCAATTACATCGCGCACGGCACGGGACGTTTCCGCCCACCCCGGCACTGAAGTAGTCAGAAATGAGAAGGCGAATAGCGCCAGAGCCACAGGACGACGAAACATGAGATCTCCTCGAAGACAGGGAGCCATCGCCCGCACTGCCTTGGCATTATTGTTTATTTTTGGACAGTAAAGACTAAACGAGAAGCATTGGACAGTCGATGAACGGAAATTAACGCACGTGTGCCTGATCCCTAATCAGGCGGCCTGACGAAGCGTCGTCAGCAGGTTTGCCAATTCCTCACGATTGCGCGGCGGCTTGACGCAGTCGCGACACGCCAGCGCATCTCTGGCGACAACGGAAAAACTGTCCTGCACTGTAAAATCACCTGCACTGGCCTGACGCCCCTCCTCACTCAGATCTATCGGCGGTGCGCCGATAAACTCTACCGCGATTTTGCCGGGACTGACCTGATAGCGGGCAAATCCGATACCCACAAACTGGTGGGCAGACCATGCCTGCGGGCCGTCTGCATCAAACAGCCTGATTGAGGCGCCACCGGTGCCGACCATGACTTGCACATAACCAAATGGATTAGGCGAGCCAAAACTCATTGGCTCAGAGCGTTGATACACATGATCGTGACCAACCAGCAACATATCCACGCCATAGCGCACAATAATGTTTTCCTCCAGCGCCACCAGCGCCGGGTTGGCCGGACTGCGACCGTCCTGGTCGGTCCAGATCGGGAAATGCTGCATGACCACGATAAAGTCAATCTCGCCGGCAGCACGGCGTACAGCGGCCAGCGACAGATCCGCCTCGATATTCAGCAGTTCCTCCGGCAAGGTGCCGTCATTGATCAAAGCGCCCGCCGTAGTCACCAGAAAGTGCACGCGGTTGACGTCAAAAGCGTAAAAACTGCTACCGGGGTTGTCGCCAGTAATTATTGAGGTAAAAGGCTTGCCTGGATGGGTAAAGCGGTTCTTGAAGGCATCGCCGCCAAAATCTTTCTCCTCATGATTGCCGGGCGCTGCGAGCATGGGACGCGTCGACAGCAGAGGTTCCTGCTGGGCAAACCAGGTATCCCAGACTGGCTGGTCGCCATTTGCGTAGGACAGATCACCGGCGATTAACAATAGGTCCGACGGCGTTTTGAGCATTTTCTCTGTCACCTGCTGCGCCAATGCGCCAGTACCCTGGTCACCGTAGTGAATAAAGCTCCACTGCTGCGCCGGTATGGGTAGGACTTTACGGACTTCCGACCACCCTCCCTCATCCGATCCCACCCGATAACAAAACGCTTTGTCTGGGGGAAGATCACGCGCCATAGCGCGATGAGTCAGTGATTCCAGCCCCGTTGTTGGCTCAGCTCTGGCTTGCACCCGGTGCTTCAGCGGCAGTGACAAGGCCTCCTCCGCGGTATCTGCATCCACTGCAGCGTATTCCAGAAACGATGCCGGAGCCTCTGTACCATTCGTAAACCAGGTCAGCGCCCGCGAGCTTCGCGCATGCTCGGTAAAGCTGACATGCAGCCCGCGCGGCGGGTGTGTGGCGGGAGTCTCGGCTGGCGGCGGTTCAGGTGTTGGCTCTTCAGTGTCTGGGACAGATGTCTCAACTGCAGGTGATTCAGCATCGTCGGGCGTTGGTGCGAGGGTGGATTTATCATCGTCACCACAGGCTGCCAATAGCAATGAGCCCGCGCTGGCTGCAATAAAACGACGGCGAGAAAAATCTGAGGTAGTCATGGCGCAACTCGGAATCAGGTTGCGCCGAAGCTTAACGACCGCAGATGACAGTCGCGTGAAACCAGAGTAGCGCTGTTTACTTCAGCGCGTCTTCCTCGCTCACCAGCGGACGGCTTTCCCGCGTGCCGCGCATTGCGTGGCTCTTCGGTGGACGGTTACCGTCATCGTGCGCCAGAATCACGTGGTCGTCATGTACTTCCAGTAATACTCCCACGAAGGGCATGTCGCCAAGACTGCCATCGACCCGATAACTGACGACATCGCCGGGCTTAAAGGTAGCTTCATCAAAATTAAACGAGAACGGGCACTTTTCTTCGCCCGGTTGAACCATATCTTTCATGGGAACATCCTGCAGAGCCTGGCGGCATGAGCCAAATTTAGTTGTACAACATTGTAGTTCATTAATGCGGCAAATCCTATGCTTGGCCTGCCAGCAGGTAACGCAGTAACAGCGCCAGCAACTCCTCCCGGAACGCTGGGTCTTTCAGGGCCTGCGGCCGTTCGCGCAGCGCTGCCGTCAGACAGGATTCGAGCGTATGGCGGGCCAGAAAAGCCTGCATATCGCGATCGCCTGCGCGTACACTGGCCTCATGCTGTGAGAGAAACAACGCAAACCAGTCAGCCCACGACGGGTTGGATTCGGCCTGGGTGCGCTGATTGACCCGTTCGCGCACATCCAGTGCCTGATGATAGCGCTGATAAAAATCCGGCGATATCTGATACAGCTGGTAGAGAAAATCAGCTTCCATTCCAATGATCGCCTCAAGCGTGCCCGCAAAGGATTGTGCCGATAATTTCCAGATACGGGTAAATTCCAACGTGGCTTCATCTGCCAATTGCTGCAGCCGCTCCTCAAATACATCGGCAAGCACCGCCTCCTTGTTCGGGAAATACTGGTATACCGACGCAATATTTACCCCCGCCACGTCAGCGATGCGTTGGGTGGTCAGACGGTCTGGCCCTTCGGTTTCAAGTATGCGGATACAGGCTTCGCGAATGGCCCGCACCAGTTCAGCAGAGCGGCTCTGCTTGGGCCGCTTGCGCGGCCGGGGCAGTTCACCGGCCATCACCTGTATGCTCCATAAAAATGTAAGTATGCCTTTCGAAAACTCAAGTACTGCATTTTTAGCCTTTATTTTCAACGTGATACATAACAACAAAAAATATAAAACCGCAGTTGTGGCCGTGATAACCACACCGTAGATTACTGTCATCACTCTTGGATTACGGTAACCCATGTACTTCGACTTTGACTACTACTGGCGAGTTATTCGCTATGTCTGGCGTTTAAAACAGTGGCCCAAACGGCGCCGAGTGCTGCTCAGACTACTGGTATTAACACCGCCACTGACCCTGTTTCACGGCCTATGTTTCTTGCTCGACTATCTACTATTTCCCCGGCTCTGGCGACAAAAGGTAAAGCAACCGGTCTTTATCGTCGGCCATGCGCGCAGCGGTACCACGCTAATGCACCGATTGATGTCAGCAGATGGCGAGCGCTTCAGCTACTTTCTTTACTGGGAAACCTTGTTCCCTTCACTGCTGCAGAAAAAATGCATACGCCTACTGGGCAGGGTCGATGCCTTTTTTGGTGGCCCTATTGTGAAAAAACTAAAGGCCTGGGATGAAAAAACCTTTGGCCCCTTCCGTCATATGCATGACATGAGCTTGTGGAATTCGGAGGAGGACCAGTTTGTTATGCGCGCAGCCTTTGTCACCCAACAGTGGGCAACTGACCTGCCAGTGATGAACGAGATTGATCTGTTCCATGTGGACCAGATGCCACGCAAACGCAAACGTTGGCTGAACCACTACCGCGAATGTGTCAAACGTCAACTATTACTCAATGGCGGTGACAAAATTCACCTCAGCAAAAACCCGGTGATGAGCGGCTGGGTAGGCTCACTGATCGAAGCATTTCCCGATGCTCGTATTGTCGTCATGATGCGCGATCCCAGTCAGTGTATCCCCAGTCTGCTGAAACTGGTTGAAATGTCCTGGCGGCATCAGGGCTGGAAGCCAGAAGAGTATCAAGACTCCCTGAATACACTGCGTGACATTTCTTTCGAAACATTCCACAACCCAGCGCGACAGCTGGCGCAACAACCCGATACACCACACTGCGTGGTGGACTATCGCAAGCTCACCCGCACCCCGCGCGAAACCGTGCACGCGGTATATGAGGCGCTGGGGTTGGAGCTCTCGGAAAGCTTTGACCAGTATCTGCAAGCACAGGCCGAGCGGGAGAAAAATCACGCCTCAAAATTCGAATACAGCCTTGGCGATTATGCACTGACCGGCGCCGCTATCGAGGCAGAGCTCGAACCCTTTTATCAACAGTACAACTGGCCACGCGCGGCCAGTCACGGCGCAAACGGAGAATAATAATGGCACAAGAACAAACGACAGACGCACTCAAGCAGCAATTGCGCAGCGCTTTTGACGACATGATTCAGAGCTTTCAGGAGGCTCGGGATGCCATCGACAACCCGGCCCTTTACCCTCCGCCAGCAAACGAGCGTAATCTCGCCGAGGGCTATCGCTACCTATTGGGCTTTATGCTCAGCGGCATCGAACGCACCTTGGCAGACCCACTCTATCCACGCTTCCGCCGGGCCATACAAACCACAAACCGGGCAACCATCGACAATGCCGATGCGGTTTATCTGATGGCGGAAATTGACGGCAATCACAGTTATCGCGTACGCGGCAAAGCGGCCGACACCAGACACTGGCGCGGAGAAACGCCTGCCGATGGCATCACAGCGCCGCAGTATGTGATATTCGAGCTGTCCAGTGGTTATGCCGGCGATTCGGGCAAGCTGTCAGAAATGCAACCGGGAACGCGCATCAACACCAGCACGCTCGATAGCAGTGAATTACTCATTGCGGATGATGGCAGTTTTGACATCCTGATTGCACCGGAAAAACCGGCCAACTACAGCGGTAATTTCATGCTCAGTAAGCGCACCAGTCGCGATGTAGAACATGTCGGAAGGTATCTGACCTGCCGAGAGCTATTTCACGACTGGGCCAACCAAGATGTCATGGATCTGGAAATTTTGCGAATCGGCTGTGAAAACGAGGTCAAACCACCGCTATCTGCCCGGGAGGCTGCCGAGCATCTACGCGAAGTGGGCAGGATTGCGCGCAATCAGGTGCACTTCTGGAACGCCTTTAACGCGATCACCCTGGAAACCTATGGCCAAGTACCCGGCGGCATCAGCGAAAAAATGGGAATGGATAGACCCTTTATGCCCGTCAACGATATGAACCCGCCCAACGCGCTCGGCTTGGCAACAGGGGGCGGCCAGAGCAGCAATATTTACGCAGGAGGCACCTACCTGCTCGACGACAACGAAGCGCTGATCATTGAAACAAAGACGGTCATCGAACCTGCCTTTATCGGCTTTCACCTGGCCAATTTATGGGGCGAGTCACTCGACTTTGAAAGCTATCCCAGCAACATCAACGGTCATCTTATGGAATCTGACCCCGATGGTTACCGGCGCTGGGTGGTCTGCCACCGCGATCCTGGCATTGCCAACTGGGTCAGCACCACTGGGCTTCCTCACGGTTACACATCAATGCGCTGGACTTACCCGACACCCCCACCAAAGGAACACTGGCCTACGCTGAAAGTCGAGAAAGTTGCGTTCGAAGATATCCGAAAGCAACTGCCACATGCCAGAACCGTTAGTGAACAGGAACGCGCTGATCAGCGTCTCATTCGCCACCGCCACGTACAGCGTCGCTATCGCCAATATTAAGGAGACATCATGCATTCATTGAAAGGTAAAACGGCTTTTATTACTGGCGCCAGCCGTGGCATCGGTCGTGCAATCGCGACACGTTTTGCAGCTGAAGGCGCCAGCGTTGTTCTGTGCGCTTCCCGACTGGGGGCCCACGGCGATCTGCAAGGTACATTGGAAGAAGCTGTTGCACAGATCAATGCCAGTGGCGGTAACGCCGCCGCTCAGGTCTGCAATCTTCTGGACGAAACAGCCCGTGCCGACCTGATAGCACAGGCCAGCCAACACTTTGGACCGATTGATATACTCGTCAACAATGCGGCAACCTCCGTGATGAACATGCCGAGTCAGGTTAGTACCAAACACCGCAATCGTATGTTCGACCTCAACGTGAACGTCCCAGTAGAACTTACCCAGCAGGCCTTGGCCGGTATGCGAGAACGCGGCGCTGGTTGGGTACTCAATTTGAGCAGCGCCACGATCAATCAGCCAACTGTGCCGTATCGAGACTCTCGCGAAGCAGCGCTGGTCATCGGTGCCTACGGTGCCAGCAAGGCTGCACTGGCTCGCTACAGCGAGGCACTTGCCCACGAACTTGCGCCAGAAAAAATCTACGTCAATACCTTGGCCCCCGAGGCCATTGTACTGACCTCCGGCGCTGACTATGTGCGCAATATTGCGCGCAACAACCCAGACATGGTCGAACCGGTGGAAATGATGGCTGAAGCTGCGTTGGCGCTGTGCTCACGCTCGCTGGTCGGTTTAACCGCCTATAGTCGTCAACTGGTGCACAGCCTCGGACTGGAGGTGCATAGCCTGGACGGCACCACTGTTTTGGGTGACGCCTTTGCCCCCGCTGATGTGAATACCACTGTCTGAGCATCGCCTGGGAGTGACGCGGCGGCAGTCACCCCGTCGCGTCATTACCGCAGGGGTCGCATTTACTGTAAACTCAGGTGCGATTACCAGGTTCCGCTATGGGGTGATTTCTCGTGACAGTGCCGCATTTCAGCTACCCAAACGCAGTAACGCACAGCCCGGCCAGTCAGCGGGATGCAATGTGAAAGTACGCGCTGGTTTCATTCTTTTGTGGCTATTCGCCATACCCGCCGCTGCCGAGTGCACCTTGAACCCGGCAAATCTGCGCGCCCAGTACCAGATAATCCAGCAGCAGCCGGGCGCGGAAAAAAAACACACGCTAGTGTTATGGCGCAGTAATAATCAATCCCTTCATCAGCGCCCCGATCAAGGTATCAGCGATCATTGGCGTTGGCTGCGTGATGGCGAGATTGCACACATTCGCTTCTTCGAACACTTTGACCGGGGTGTCGCACTACCAACTGTCACCACTGACTGGTCAGCAAAATATCAACTGCTGTCCGACAATGCCCTGCAGCAAATGACACTGGAGGAGCGCAGTGGCAGCGGCTGTCAGCGCCTTGAAAAATATCGCCGCCAACTGCGCGATGGCACATTGATTGTGTGGTGGAATCCGGACCTGGAACTGGTTGTGCTGCTGGACCGGCAGATGAGCGACAGCACTACCACCATGAAACTGGTGGATTTCGACACTGACGACGAACTTGTCAAAACTGAAATATCCCGTCGGTTGTCGCTACCGGTAACCGAGCTTGATACCGTGAAACAGAACGCTGAATTTGCTCAGGCAGTTCTGCAAAGCCTTTAAACTCCCTGAATTGTGTAGCATCCGACACCGCCTTCACTGAAACCCATTTCAATTTTGTTGCCCATCGAGCTTCGCGAAAGCAAATTCAAAAGCCCGATGACCGAAAATACCGGTGAACTGTCAGAAAACGCTATTGGCCAACGTTCAAGTGAAGCGCACAGTAGTGTGCTATGGCAACACAATAGCGATAAAGGAGGCCATGATGAGCAAACTGGATTACCGGATTTTCGACGCCGACCATCACTACTACGAAGCAGAAGACGCTTTTACTCGTCATATTGACCGAAAGATGGAACGTCGCTGCATGCAGTGGGCCGATATCAATGGAAAGCGCAAATTGCTGGTGGGCGGCAAGCTCTGCCCCTTTATTCCGAACCCCACCTTCGACCCGGTAGCCAAACCGGGCTGTATGGATGATTTCTTTCGGGCCAAAAACCCAGAGGGCAAAGGCCTGAAAGAACTGTTTGGCGAGCTAGAGCCCATTCGCCCCGAATACCGTGACCGAGATGCCCGCGTCGCACTGATGGACAAGCAAGGCATTGAAGGCATGCTGATGTTTCCCACGCTGGGAGTAGGCATGGAGCAAGCACTGAAAGACGACCCGGAAGCCATTAGCGCCGCCTTCTACGCCTTTAACCGCTGGCTGCAGGACGACTGGGGTTGTAACTACCGGAACCGTATTTACGCTGCACCCTATATTAGCCTGGTAGAGCCAGCCTTTGCGGTAAGCGAACTGCAATGGGCACTGCAGCACGACGTTCGGGTAGTTGTCATGCGCTCGGGCCCGGTGATGCACCCCAATGGTAATCGTAGCTTGGGCCATCCGGATCACGACGCATTCTGGGCGCTAGCCAATGAAAGCGGTATTACCGTGGCCTTTCACTCCGGTGATTCGGGCTACCACCAGTTCAATGAGTTCTGGGGCGAAGGCGGCCACATGAAAGCCTTTGGCACCTCACTACTGGGCAGTGCATTGAGCGCCAACCCAATCTCCGACACGGTGGCCTCCCTCATCATTGATGGTGTGCTGGATCGCTACCGCAATCTCAGGATTGCCACCATCGAGTCCGGTTCAGGCTGGGTGAAGCCATTGCTCAAATCTCTGAAGAAAACCTATGGCCAGTTTCCACAAGCCTTCAAACGTGATCCGTCAGAAGCCCTGCGCGAGCAGGTTTGGGTTTCACCCTACTACGAAGACGATATGCAGGAATTGAAGTCTGTCATCGGTGCCGATCGTATTTTATTTGGCTCAGATTACCCGCACGCTGAGGGGCTAAAAGTACCGATGAGCTTTATAGACGATATTGCTGATTTCTCGGCGCAAGACCAGCGCCTAATCATGCGTGAAAACGGCATGGGGTTGATTCAGCGGCAAGGCTAGGAAAGCACCGGCTGCTACCTGCTGGGTAGCAGCCGGCCTTGCCGGCGAAGACATCTCAAGAGAGGCTAACGCAGGTACTGCGCACGATATTCGGCAAACTGCTCTTTCAAGCCTTCTTCCGAAAACCCAAACTGCTCCAGCGTATATTCGTGGCTAGGACGCGCTTCGCGCTTGTTTTCCTCACGCCACTTTTCCATAGCCACCCTTGCTTCTTCGGTAAACGTCATGCCGATGAAGTCGTATACCGCCTGCGCCGGTACCATCGGGTTGGCCACGGTATCTTTGTACCAGACATCAATAAATGCGTCCGGCTTGGATTGACGAGTTTGCATGGTGTGCAGCATGCCCCGCGCGTACTTTGCAGCCCACTGTTCGCCGACCACTTTGGGATCGGGCTCATCGGCGCACATGATCCACAGGTTGTAGTTCATGCTGGCGGCAGACGGAATGGTCTGCAACGGATCACGATGGGTCTGAATGATTTTCGCATCCGGGAACACCCGCAACAAAGTAGCAACATGATGCAGGTGGTGTGGCGTTTTCAGTAACCAGCGCTCTGCCTGCTGCCCCTTCTGCTTTTTCTGCCACTGCAAGCTCTGCAGCTGGCGCTTCAGGTATTCGTAACCGGGTGTATTATCGTGGGTGTCGTTCCACTTGCCATAAGTGGGCACATTGCAAAATGCATCCGGCACCGTACTGTAGAAGCTGTGCTCCAGCAGCATGATGTCTTCATCTGGCGCGTGCGGATCCATCGGATGAATAGCGGCCAGCTCCGGGTTGGCCTCAAGCATGGCGGCCACTTCGGCCTCGCCTTCCACTATGCGCTGATCGGTTTGTGTCGGTGTCCAGTCCATATAGGGCGCGGGGTTGCGCACCTCGTACCACAGCGGCGCATAGAAGCGTGAGTCACTGGCCAGTACCCGGTGAAACATGGTGGAACCGGTTCGCTGCAGCCCGATGATAACTACCGGCGCGGTAATCTGCTCGTCCAGTATCTCCGGGTGCCGCGCAATCCAGCCTTCAGTGCGCAGGCGATTGCACAGAATATTCAGAATGCGCTGGTACTGGGTGAAGCGGCCAACGGCATTGAGGTTTGCCTCTTCGTTGAGTGATTTGACCAACACTTCGAAGGGCTCACGAAAGGATTCATCACCAAAATCGTGTAAACCGGTTGCGTCTTGCGCTGCTTTTAACAACCCATCAACACTGAGTTCAACGTGCGGAATTTCTTGCTCTGACATGGGTACTAAATCCTCGATTACTTCAGGCTGTCAGTTTTAACAACGCGGGTGGTCGGGTGCACAATTTCCTGTGCACCTATCCAGCGAAACCCTAAGGTGCCCTTGCGGTGGCCGGCTGTGGTCAGCCAGTTGGGGTGACCCGGATCATGCTCGCCAATCACAATCTGCACACTGCCGTCATCATTGTATTTGGCGGTATGCTTGTTCACGTGAATTTTCAGGTAACGGTAGTCGAGGGACTCCATCCAGTAATTGTCGACCTGCAGATTCCAGTTTTCGCAGTCGGGAATACGCGGCACCTCAACCACCAACGATTCGTCTTCAGCGAGATCATAGTAACTGTGGTAATAGAAAATATTGGGGTCGCCACCGATTTTCTGGCAGTAGGCCTGATCGGCCGGCGGCAGCTCATTGGGCTTATCCAGAAAGGACTGTGCCCAGTCGGCGAACAGGGTTGCGGTACCCTGCACAAAGCCCGCCGTTTTCATAAGGTTTTCAGCAAGCACTGCCGGATCTAGCGGTGCGGGCACCACGCCGTCTTCGAGAATTCGTTCAATTTTCAGATCGGCAATGGTTTCCTGGCTACGATCCAGGAAGGTCTGACGCACTAACACGGCAATCGTGTCGTCAGTGATCTTCAGCCAGTTGCCCGGTTTGGGCTCGCGGCTGAGAACAATCTCAATGGTGCCATCGGCGTTCGCGGTGAGGTCACCGTGTGTATCTATCGCGCCCACTGAGCGCATATTGGCGTCTTCATCTTCGTAGCCACCGGCAATCGCTATCAGCCCCAGATAGGCAACCGTACCGCGCGTACCGGTGATTCGGTAATCGTGCTTGCCGTTGATCTCGGCGCGCTGATAGTAATTGTCGGGATTATCTGCGCCAATTTTGGCGGTTTCATGAGAAGGCCGATAGAACGTGGGGAAATCCCGGTCGCTGCACTCCATGAACATATCGAGCGCAATGCGGGTAAGACGCGTCAAATAGCGCCAGCCCTCGGCTCGCGTGAAGGCGTCTGCCGGCGCTTCCGGCCGCATAATCTGCTTACCGGTTTCCTTAAGTGTGTCACAAAAGGCTTCCCAGGCGGAGCCATCTTCTACCGAGCGAACCAAATCCTTGTTTGACATGAGAAACCTTTGCGCTGCTGATCAACATAGCGAAAAATTCTTGCAGATCAGCGTGCTGGCAACATCACCCAGACAGGTGAACCTTGCCCGAACAGCGCAGTTAAAGCTGGACCAGCAGGTACCCGCCCTGCACAAGCACCAACAGCACAACGCCACCCCAGACAAAAACTGCTGTACTGTGCGGCGTGATTAGGCCGTCACTGCGCGCGCCCTTATGAACGATGGCGTGCGCCAGCGTCCATGCGGTGTGCAGCGTTACCAGCAGCGCAACACCCAACCAAAGCATACTCATAGGGCTTCCGATACATCCTTGAAATACGTGTTTATTGTAGGCGATGAATGCGGGCGCCAGCCACCCGTCGTCAACGGTTCAACTCGCCGAAATCCAGCGCTCTATCGCCGAGCTGTTCGCGCACAGCCGCGTACCAGGCCGCTGGATTATCCAGATCGCCCTCAGCATCCAGTGGTGGGTATTCCAGGGCATAGTGCTCGCAAAAATGACGCAGTTTGGGATAACCCCACTCGAAAAACAAACGCTGGAATGTAGCCTCATCAATGCGAGTATTATCATACAGGCCAGCCAGCTGGCGCTGCCGTAGAGCCTCACTTAGGATAATTCCCGCCGCCACCGAGACATTAAAGGATTGCACCATACCCACCATAGGAATGGTCACCTCGATATCGGCAGCGCGTCGCCCTTCCCGGCTGACACCTTCCTTCTCTGCACCCAGCAACAACGCGGTCGGCCGAGTGTAGTCGACATCTCTGAAATCCACCGAATTTTCAGACAGGTTGGCAGCCACGATCTGAACCCCCTGTGCTTTGAGGGGCTCAACCGCCTCGTCCAGCGCCGTATAACGATTCACCTTCACCCAACCGTGACTACCCTTGGCAGTGCCACGAAAAGCCTTATAATCCTTGTCGCCAATGACACAATGAACAGCCATAGCGCCCACAGCATCTGCGGTACGGACTATCGCCGACAGGTTGCGCCCCTTGTGCACATAGTCAGTAACCACAGTCAGGTCCGGCTGGCGACTCTGCAGTACGCGCTGTATCCGGGCTTTTCGTTCCGGCGTCACGTGATTTCCTCACCGGCATCGAGCACCCAGCAGCGGTCGTGTAGGGTAAACCCCAGCTTCGGGTAGTAATCCTGTGCCAATGGAGCCGCCAGCAGAATAATGCGCGTTTTGGCACCCAGCTGTTTGCGGGTGTAGCGGATCAGCTCGCGACCGACACCCTGATGCTGGTATTCCTTGTCTACGGCGATATCCGACAGGTAACAAGCATAGTGAAAATCGGTCAGAGAGCGCGCCACTCCGACCAGCTGCATGCCGTCCCAAGCAGTTATCAGCAAGTTGGCGCCGTGCAGCATCCCCTGCATGCATTCACGATCATCGACGGGCCGTCGATCAGCCAGCCCCGAGCGTTCCAGGAGATCGATGAATTTAACGACAGATAAGCTCTGATTGACGCGATAGCTGATAGCCACGGACCTCTCCCTGTTAGGCGAACCTGAATGATAATCGCTCAAGCAACTACTGTGAATGCTATCAATCACTTACCGGACATTTCATGTCTGGCTTTCCATTGTGAATATCCGCTATTAAGCTTGGTGATCTCTATCCGGGCTGATCCCGTAGTAAGCTCTGTGATCGGCGACAACATCGATAACCCAAAGGAAATCAACCATGATCCCAAGAACGGTTTACGAGCCGGAACACGAAATGTTCCGAGAGTCTGTGCGCAAATTTCTTGAGACCGAAGCAGCACCCTACCACGAGCAATGGGAAGAAGACGGTCAGGTCGACCGTGCGCTTTGGAATAAAGCTGGCGAACAAGGCTTTCTGGCCCCGACGGTACCCGAGGAATACGGCGGCGTTGGCGTGGATTTCCGCTACAACGCTATTGTTGACGAAGAATGTGCCCGCTCTGGCCTGACCGGTATCGGCTGGGGTCTGCACTCGGATATTGCCGTGCCCTACATCGTTCGCTACGGCACCGAGGAGCAGAAACAAAAATATCTGCCCAAGTGCGTATCCGGCGAGATTGTAACAGCCATCGCCATGACCGAGCCTGCCGCTGGCTCCGACCTGCAAGGCATCAAGACTACGGCGATCAAGGACGGCGACGACTACATCATCAATGGTTCCAAAACCTTCATTACCAATGGTCAGCACGCTGACCTAGTGGTCGTGGTCGCCAAAACCGACCCATCTGCTGGCGCCAAAGGCACCAGCCTGTTTCTGGTGGAAGCGGGCACGCCCGGCTTTGAGAAAGGCAAAAACCTGCACAAGATCGGCCTGAAAGCTCAGGACACCTCGGAGCTCTTCTTTCAAGACGTTCGCGTCCCCAAGGAAGCCCTGCTCGGTGAAGAGGGCATGGGTTTTGTCTACTTGATGCAGGATTTGCCTCAGGAGCGCCTCAACATCGCCATCCTGGCCATTCACAGCTCTCAGGCAATTCTGGAAAAGACCATTGAGTATGTGACTGAGCGCAAAGCCTTCGGCAAATCCATCGCAACTTTCCAGAACACCCAGTTCAAACTGGCTGAGCTCGACACCGATCTCACTTCCGCCACGGTCTTCATTGATCGCTGCCTGGAACTGCATATCGATGAAAAGCTCGACGCGGTCACCGCTGCCAAAGCCAAAATGCTCAGCACCGATCTGCAAGGCAAAGTCATGGATGAGTGCCTGCAGTTGCACGGTGGCTATGGCTACATGTGGGAATACCCGGTCGCCCGCGCCTGGGCCGACGCCCGTGTACAGCGCATCTATGGCGGCACGAACGAAATCATGAAGCTGATCATCGGTCGCGAACTGGTGAAGTAAGCTACCCAGAGACGCCAGCATCTGCTGGTGTCTCTATTTTTCTAGAGCCAAAAGGAGGAGCACCACCCGGCAACACCTTAATTGACGCAGTTTGTCATACAAACTCCGGCCATACGGCCACTATAAAAGTAACAAAAGAAAAAGGAGAAACGTATGAAGATGCGAACCAGGCTGACAACAGCCTTGATGGTGATATGCAGTGTATTCACCATGTCCGCACAGGCACGCGATGCCAATAAAACCACCTACCCCATTGTATTTGCCCACGGCATGGCCGGCTTTGACGATATACTCGGCTATGACTACTGGGGCGACGACTATGGCGTTTACGTATTGGACACCTGCAGCTGGGGTGAATACTACTGCAACCACGACATTAACTCGCAGCAGGAATCTTTTGTTGCCTCGGTAACGCCCTTCGCTAGCTCAGAGCAACGCGGCTACGAACTCTACCAGGATATTCAGAATTACCTCGCCTCATCCGGGCACAGCTACGTTAACGTCATCGGTCACTCACAAGGCGGCCTTGATCTGCGTAAAGCAGCCAAACTGTTGCACGATAACCGCGGTTATCGGGTGGTCAAATACGCCATCAGTATTTCCTCACCTCACCGTGGCTCACCCATTGCGCAATATGTGCTGAATTTGCAGCCTGGCGTCACCACCATTCTGGAAACACTGGCCGAGTATTTTGGCAATGTGATCTATGGTGGCGGTAACGACGCGATCGCGGCGCTCAAGCAGCTGGTGAACCACGACTACGACCCCAATGACGGCGTAACAACCGGCACGTATGCCTTTAACCAGGCTTACCCCGCCGGAACCGCCAACATCGAGCGCTCTCGCAGCTTCCTGACCGGACAGGATAACGGCAACATGAATCCGGCGCTGTACCTGCTTAAAGAGCTCTGGACAGAAATCGACGGTGACGGCTACGCAAGCTATGACGCCAACGGCGACGGCGCACTGGGCACAGGAGACGGAAACGCCAGCGACAACGATGATGACGGTCTTGTGGGCATCAACTCCCAGCAAATGGGTTACCGGCTCGAGTATTGGGAATGCTATGGCTGCCTCGACTATGTCTGGACCCAGACCAACACCGGCTACGTTGCAGATCTGAACGCGCCTGACGCCACTCAGATGACCTCCCACGCTTGGAAAATCAATCAGGATCACTTGGATATCATCGGCGTACCGCCCGATACCTTTGATGAAATGGAATTCTACGCTGCCATTACCGACTTCATTGCCGACAACGGCTTTTAAGCGGAGGTATTATGGCGAACAAGGTTCCGGCCATATTGATCACCAGTGCAGCGGCAGCTGCACTGGTTTTCACCTTCTGGCCAAGTAACAAATCCACGGCCACACTGCAGCCAACACGCGAGGCTACGGCAGAACAGGCCATTCCTGAATACCAGAATGAGGCGCCCACCGCGGCGGCCACAGAACCAAAATGGAGTAGCGACGAAGAGCGCAACGCTTTTTTTGTCGCCGATATGCAAAGTCGGTTTGCACCGCACATTCATATACAACATGCGCAAATACGCTTTCTCGAGCAACTCATTTCCTATTTAAAAGCGCACTATCCCGACGATTGGCGGGAACGGGTTGCAGCCTTCCTCAATGCCAGCTTTCCCGAATTGGCGGCCAGTTTGCAGAATAAATTCGAGTCACTGGAACGCTACAACGAATGGCTGCTGGTGGACCGGAAACAATTGCAACAAATGACCCCTGAAGAGCGGCGTCAGGCATTGTGGGATAAACGCTATGCAGCCTTTGGTGAAGACGCGGAAAAAATCTGGGCGGCAGAGTTGCGTAACCAGAAAATCTCAGAGACGCTCGCAAGAATCGATCAGGACAAGGACGCTGATCTGCAAACAAAACTCGACGCTTTGATGGATAGCGTGCAGGAAAGTTACGGCGAACACAGCGATAAATTCATTGAAACCCGACAGACCGAACTACTGAGCAAATTCGTAGAGTTGCCGTCCGTGCAGTCGACCCTTAGAGCGATGCCAGCCCCTGAGCGACGTCGGGAGCTACGCAAGGTACGGGCAGCTTTAGGAATGAATGCGGACGCCCTGGATCGCTGGGAAAACCTGGATGAAAAACGGGATATTGCTTGGGAAGCCGGGCAGGCTTACATGGCCGAACGGCAGAAAATACTAAGCGAATACGATGGGCATCAGCAGGAACAAGCACTGTATGCCTTACAGAATAACGTTTTTGGTCATGATGCCGAACTTATCCGCCAGGAAGAAACCGCAGGCTTCTACCGATATAAGGGTGAACGACGAATCGGCCGCGAATAAAAAGCCGGTTCGCCGGCTTTTTTTACGACATCGTTTTGTTGAAATCCCAGTAGGCTTTCAGAGACACCAGTTTGCCTTCGTCATTGGCCGTGTAAACCACGACCATTTGCATTTCCACGACGGTATCGCCGAGCAGGTTACGGATTTCTACAATGTTTGCACATTCATCACCCGCCGGGTGTGAACCAGTGATTTCAAACTTCTGCATATCGCCGGGGCCAATCACCGTATCGTAAAACGCGGCAATTGCTTCCTTTCCACGATGACCCTGACCACTCGGATCCAGCGGTGATTCACCGACCGGGTCTTGCACGACAGCGTCGTCAGCAAACAGACTCAGCCAGCCCTCGCGGTCACCGGCAAGGACATATTCACCCGATTGAAAACTGGCTTGCTGCGCCTTGTAAGCGTTGCCCATGGTGCGCTCCTGTTGTTATTGGAGCACCGACAATAGCAAGCAGAGGAAAGTCACACAATGGCACGAATGGGTGAGCCCATTCGTGCCATTTAAGGACGGCTATCAGGGGTTCTGGTACCAGAACTCGTAGGCCCCTGAACCGCTGTAGGAACTTACGCGCCAGCGATACTGACCGGAGTTGCCGTTGTAATCGATCTCTTCGCTGCTGCTGTTGGATTCCGATCGCGATACGCTGCTCCAGCTACAGAATAGCGAGCAGGAGTATTTTTCAAGCCGCAAGTCGAAATCGGCATTTGCCGGACCTTCAAGCCACGCCTGAAAACGACCGCCAGCACTCTCGAACCCGTTTGCAGGAACATAGACAACCTGGCCATTGCTCAGCGTGCCAGAGGTTGATTCACATTGACTGCAAGGACCGCTTCCAGCTTCCGTCACAACAACACTTTGCACCGCTGAATCGGATTGCCCGGCCGTATCCTGAATTTCTAATGTGACCGTATAGGTGCCAGCTGCGGCATACGTATGGGCCAGAACAGCCGCCTGCCCTGTATTACCGTCGCCAAAATTCCAGCTATAGCTGGCAATGCCACTATCGTCTGAACTGTTGCTGGCGTCAAAGGTACACGTCAGATCAGCGCAGTCTACAGTCAGGTTAGCCACTGGGGGCAGGTCGACACCTTCACCGTTCACGCTGTTCTGGGCCAGCAGGTTGGGTGACCCTGCACCCAGGCTGCTCAGCTTGCCTGACGTTCCCGCACCAAGCACAGCATTAAACACCTCGCCAGGGGCCGCTGCCGGTTTGGTCGACAAATACAGCGCTGCGATCCCAGCTACATGAGGCGCCGCCATGGAGGTGCCACTCATAGTCGCCGTGCTGCTGTTATTACTGATACCCGCCGACCGAATGCTGGATCCGGGTGCAAAAATATCGACGCACGACCCTTTGTTCGAAAACGAGGACCGCGCATCACTGCTGGTCGTTGAACCAACGGTAAGAGCTTCTGCAACACGATTGGGAGAACCGGTGCAAGCATCGGTATTATCATTGCCCGCAGCTACAACGAAAGTGACGCCGGCGTTGATTGCAGAGCGAACCGCATCATCGAGGGCTTGACTGTTGCCCCCGCCCAAACTCATGTTCGCAACCGCTGGCTTCTGGTGATTAGCCATAACCCAATCAACGCCTGCAATAACGGCAGAATTAAAACCGCTGCCATTACAATCGAGCACTCTGACCGGATAGAGCGTCACATTTTTGGCGACACCATAGACAGAACCACCAACCGTACCGGCAACATGAGTACCGTGGCCATTACAGTCTTCAGTGTCATCCGGGTTAGCGGAGCCGCCACCTAACAGCCCGCCGCCAGTGCTCACGGTGTTATGGCCACTACCCATTCGGCCGGAAAACTCATTGTGAGTTGTGCGAATACCGGTATCAATCACGTAGGCATGTACACCACCGCCGTTGACCGAATAGCTATAACTGCCATTAAGCGGCAAGGCAGGCTGATCCAGTCGATCCAAGCCCCAGGTAGCATTGGACTGCACGGCGGTCGCAGCAACGATGCGATCGGGTTCAATGTACTTAACCAGCGGGTCAAGGGCTAACATGGCAGCAACATCGGCAGGCATTTCCGCAACGAACCCTGTCAGCGCGTGTTCGAAAACGCGCCCCGTAGTAATACCGTAAGTTGATGCCAACGCTTGAATCCGGGTAGTCAAATCCGCTAGGCCCAATACATCAAGCTTTTCTAGAACAACAATGTAGCGGCCGCTAACTGCCTCGCCCACATTTGCAATCTTCATCGTTGCCTGTTCACTTACCTCAGTAAACTCGGCGCTGGTCGCATCACTGCCCGATTCAGATTGACAGCCAGATAACAGCAATCCCCCCATGGCCAGGAGAAGCAATTTCTTCATTTATAAGACTCCATAAACGACACTTTTTTTATAGGAAAGTCAGCACACGCTGGTAGCGCTGATGTCATGGCGAAGTTTAGGAGATCAAGGAGTAGCAATGCTGACAGGCGTCACATTCTTGCCGCCAAATTTCGTGACCCGGCTCACGCATCAAGGTAAAAAAGACAAATTAAAACAGATTGTGTTTTACGCGCCACATAACGCGAACACGGTCACGTAACGGCTTATCATGTGAGTTAGAAAGACTATTCTTCGCGCTTATCGCTCTTTAGTGCCCGGCGCAAGGCAGCACCCAATACATTTCGCATGACACGATCCCGCAACGATTTCGGCGCACTGAGCCTCAGCACGCGAAGCCATTGCCAAACCGCGGGTACCGATTTTCCAACGGGAGTGAGCGCATCCAGGCAAAGCTGAATTTTACTCTTACCAACAGTTTTAAGCGCTTTGGCGACGGCGAGTTCCTCTGGCGTGAAATCACAACCAAAGGGGTAAGCGGGAAAGCCGCCATCATGACGCAGATCTTGCAGTGTCTGCTTGACCCGCTGTGGCGTGTTCTCCGAAAACTGCTCTGGAATATGGTAGTCGGGCTCGATTTTTCCAGCTCGTATCGCTGTTGCCAGCAGATTTTGCTGAAAGCGGGAATCAGCAACATTCAACAGCGCCTTGATAACCTCGCCATCCGATTTACCGCGCAAATCCGCGATACCGTACTCAGTCACCACAACATCTCTCAAATGCCGGGGAATCGTGCAGGCGCCGTATTCCCAAACGATATTGGATTCGGCATGACCATTACTTTCACGCACCGCACGCAACATGATGACAGAGCGCCCGGTCTGTAACTGGTGCGCCATTGCTACAAAGTTATACTGACCACCAACACCGGAAAGCACTTGTCCACTCTGCAGTGTGTCAGATACAACAGCACCATTTAAGGTGACTTTTAATCCAGTGTTGATAAACCGGGCATGGATTCGCTGCGCTCGATATAAACGGGGGTTCATGTCCAGCTGATTGATCTTATCAACACCGGTCATATTGATTTTTTGACGCAGTATTTCCGGCAAACCCCGCAGACGTTGATAGAAATCCTGACTACCCAGATAGAAACCACCGTGTAGAATTTGGCCATTTCTCAGGCAAGTGCCAAGGCACTGCGTTGCCATAACGCGCCGAGAGTGAGGGTTGGCCATATTCGCAGGCACGCGCGAACCATCAGGCGCAATGACATAACCGTCACTGTACTGGCAGTCATCGCGGAACAATCCGTGATGCTGGAGCACCTTGAAGTCCTTACCGCGAATTTCACGCACACCCTGCTCAGCCAAACCTTCCAATACCGAGCTATCGAGCCGTTCTGGATCGCAATCTCCGGCGTTAATAAGCTGCTGCAGCGCCCAGAAATCATAGACTTCGCGCTTGAGAATACCCGCCTGTTGAAGGTGCATAAACCCTTCTACCAGCATCTCTGTTGCACCATACAAGCCGCGCTCAAAAGGCCCGGCTCCACCGACGCGCTTTATAAAATCACGCCGCTCGGGTGTCAGGATACCGGTCCGAAGCAATGCCTCTTTGTAAACCGCATTGTTCTGTTGTCGTAAACACAAGGCGTACGTTACTGCGTCACCCAGTGCGCCAATTCCAATCTGCAGGGTTCCGCCATCGGCAACCAGACAGCTGGCATGCAGACCCAACAGATAATCCACGTCTCCCAAAGGTTGAAGCTTGGGCGCACTGAATAACGGATGATCAAGCGTAGGCGCCTCGAGCACCATATCGTAAAAATCCGGATCCACTTCAGCGTCACCACACATGTAGGGCAGCTCGCGATTGAGAACGGCAACCGACCGAAATTCGCGCCCCGATGCTGTGAGCCGTTCGACTAGCTCTGCCGATGTATCAGGGTTACAGCTCATACTGAGCTTACGACGCCCATCAATTTCACGGCTAGCCACCATCTGCAGGACAACATTGCAGCCGTTTTCGAACACGTCTCGGGCGGCATGCGTGTAATTCGAACTGATGTAGTGATACTGCGCATGCGCGTTACCCAGCCGACTACCGGGCTGAAAAAAGAATTCCTTGATGGTGATATTGGCTGGCACCGTCTGCTCGCGCAGGTCGTGCATGTACGCCAACGACGGACAGCCGTGATAAATACGCTGCAGCGTCGGCTCGAGAAAGCGGGACTGCAATGAATCACCCGGCGGCGGACGCTCCAGACTGAGCGCTGTCAGAAAAGTGAGATTAATTGACGGGTCATTTTTAGCCCGCTGGTACAGGGCATTGACCAAAGGCACTGGTTTGCCGAGGCCAAGTGGTAAAGCAACAACCAATGTTTTTCCAAGTTGTAGCAATAAGCGATTGACGACATCGTCGGCGCCGTTCAGCCAGGCTGTCGAAGACATAATTTCTCCCGTTCAGTCTGGCCATTATCCACGCTCGTCACTGAAGGTACAGGAGTGAATAGCTCAATCGCTTACCGTTGCTATTGAAACTGGTCTACCTGGCAGGAATCAGGCGGTAGGTTGGGATCAATGACACACTCAAAATAGGGCGCCGTTTCGTTGTACGTGCCATCCAGCATTTTGCGTAACTGCTCAAACGCCGTACGCATAACCGGATGAAAAGCGTCAGCTTCCGAGGCGTGGCCCGCCAGATTCAACAGCGGATCTGCCTCACCGGCGCCCAGTGTTCCGGTGCCGGTACTACCCGGGTTTTGCCCGGGAAAAACACCCACAATGGTATAAAACTGGGTGGGGATGGTGGCAGTCGCAAGCGCTCCAGCCATCTGCCGCCCCTGATTGTAGGGCACCAGACCATCATTGACTGCATGCACTACCGTCGCGGCCCGGATACCGGCCCGCTTCATCAGTGCCGCTTGAAAAACAGGTGATCGACGCTCGTAGGCCAGCGGACATTGCACGGGCGAACCGCCAGTATCCCGCTCAATGCCAGACTGGGCCGCCATCGCTGTTTCATTGCCGGTACCCCCGGCAGCGGCCGCAGCTTCGGAGTATGTCTCAATTATCGAACTTACACCTTCTACGTCGATCCAGTAATCAAACAGCGGAGAGCCATCTTCGGTAAACTTTGAGCCGCCATTGGCCAGATCAACCGACTCGGCTATCGCAGTACCGGAAACAGCGCCCCCCATCGAGACACCGAACAGATAAACAGTTTCGATGGTAGGAAATTTTTCAAGCATATGCAGGGTGGCAGCAATGGTATCGTGGGCGCCACGCAGCGCGGGAAAACCATAGTTGTCGCGATAGTTTGTGCTTACAAAAGCTACATTGCCGGGGTTGTTCTGTAAAAACCGGGCGAGCATGAGTTCACGGCGCATATGCGGTACCCAGCTGCGATTTACCTCATGGGAAATACCATGGGCAAATACCACCAAGCGCGTTGGCGTTTCATCTCGACGATAGGCCATATAAGCCAGAGGCAGAGGCAGCCCCGAGGCTTCATCGGGAGAACACAGGGGGTCGCGCGGCCCCTCCACATCAAATGCTGCCAGTCGCGTCGATGCGTCGTTGATAAAGCTCTCGACAACGATCGAGCTGCTGGAACTACCTGTTCCGGATGAGCTGCTACTACTGCTATTACAACCCGACAATAGGGCTGACAGCAGCCCTAGGGCCAACATTATTCGGGGGGGATTTATTCGATCAATGATCACACCTAGCCTTCCTCTACGGCACTACCGCCATACTGCATTTTGAAGTGGTAACCCCTTTATTTACAGTAATATGACACAACGGTCAAATTCACAGAATCTATAACTCAAACCGTGGAACATCTCTATTTTCAGTGGCTTATGGCTCCAGCCTAGCCACCTTCCCATGCCAATTGGGCGACACTTTTGAGAATCAGGCGCACCAGCAGAGTTTGCCGGCTCACACCGGTCTTGTTGAACACCGAACGCAAGTGGGTACGCGCCGTATTGCGGCTGATACCCAACGCTTGGGATGCCTCATCCAAACTCAGACCTTCGGCCAGCAACAGCGACAGCTGTGCTTCAGTGGGAGTAAATCCGAATAGGCGGGTGATGACTTGCACTGGCGCTTCGGCACCAAAATCGGGATCACTGATGAAGATCGCGACCGTTGGTACGGAACGCCCCTCGGACCACTCATTCATCGGCACCGGGCGCACCGCAACCCCAAGGTCGGCATAGTCGCCATCGCGCCTGATACGCATGGCTTCAATCACGGCAGGGCCTCCGTGTTGCTGTTGCTCCAGCACCAGACCAATCAAACGCTGCAACTCAGTGGTGGTCGCTTCGTCACCAACCTGCAGGTAGCCATTATTTACCTGCAACTCCGGTTCACGTGCCAGCAGCTGTTCCGCCATACGGTTACAGGACAGTACAGCCCCTTTTTCGTCCAGCAATATAGTGGCCAACGACAACTGATCCACTGCACCGGCATACAGGGCACGTTCAGACTCAATTTTATTCATCCGCACATGGATGCGGATCGCACGCTCCAGATGCCCCACTATATCGCGCATAAAGGCTTTGTCGTTATCCGTAAATCGCGGTGAGGCCTTGTCCCGCGTCACCCGCAAACCGGCCTCCATCTCGCCGGGCACGTGCATATCTACCCCGAGACTGTCATAAAAACCCGCCGGTTCCATACACACTTTGTAGAGTTCGCTCGCCACCCATTCCTCCTCGGGAATGAGTTCCAACAGGGTTTTTACCTCGCCCGGCGGTATATGCAGAAAAGGATCCATGGCAAACAGACTTTCCTGATAGCGGGCCACCCCTTCCATACGGCCCCCATCTATCCGCAGCACCCCGCGCTCACTTGTGGACGGCGGCTTGAGGACCAGCGTGGCTGAGTTGGCTCCCATCACCGAGCGCAACAGGACAAGAAAAGACTGCCAGGGTTCCGCCTCGAGCGGCCCCTCATAGATACTCGCTAGTAACTCGCTGACATCCGGTGTGATACGCATAGGGCTTGTTCTCCTTTCCACCATTATGACGAGTACGACCAATAATGGGAAACGTCATTAACAGGTGAAAAAATCTTCATTAAGCGCCAATCCGCGCCTGTGGCACACTGCGAAACACACTGAAAAAACCAAGGAAGCCAGCATGCCACTTGACGTAAAGACCGCCATTGTAACTGGCGGTGCCAGCGGGATGGGCCAATTAACCGCGATACGCCTTGCCCGTCGCGGGATTAAAGTCGCCGTGCTGGATATGAACGACGAGGGGCTGGCGAAAACTGCCGCTGAATCTGACAATATCACTACCTTTCGCTGCGATGTTTCGGATTTGAAACAGGTAAGGGAAACCATTGAGGCCGTAGAGGAAAAACTCGGCCCGATTGACCAGCTAACGCATTGCGCGGCCATTATGCCCACCGGACCATTGGTGGACATGCCTGCCGACCTCATCACCAAGATGATGGCAATTAACTACAACGGAACGGTGCACCTTACCAAGGTGATGCTACCTCGCATGCAGCAGCGAAAGCGCGGACTGATCGTGGTCTATGGCTCGATTGCCGGATATGTGATGGCGCCGGAACTGGGCGCCTACAACGCCAGTAAAGCGGCGACCAACGCCTATACAGAGGTTCTTATTCACGAGAACCGGGGCAGCGGTGTTCATATTCTTGCGGTAAATCCGCCCATGGTGAACACGCCCCTGATCGATCAGGCACTAGACACCAAAAACATTCGAGAATCTCGCGAAAAAGGTCGTATGGCGAGCCCCGAGTTCATCGTCGATGAGGTAGAAAAGGCGATCGCTGCTGACAAGGAATTTCTCTATCCGGGCGCCGAAGCCAAAATACTGACGTGGTTGCGCCGACATTTCCCAGGTCTGCTATGGCGTATTATCAAGGCCTCTACCTGAGCGATGAAGCCTTTGCGATTTACCGATAAAGTAGCCTTGGTAACTGGCGCCTCTTCCGGGCTCGGCCGAGCTTGCGCGCTCCAGCTTCTTGGCGAAGGCGCGCGGGTACTGGCAGTTGCCAGCTCAAGGGAAAAGCTTGCGCAGCTACAAAATGAGGTTTCCTGCGAAACTGAACAGGCACGCTTAATAACCCTCGATATCGACCTGTCGAGCCCCGCCAACTGTCATACCGCAGTTGCCGCAGCGCTGAATCATTTCGATAGACTAGATATCCTGCTGAATGTAGCCGGAGTGCACCGCTTTCGCCACAGCCATTCGGTTAGCGCTGAAGACTGGCACGACGATCTAGCAATCAACCTCAACGCCCCCTTTTTCCTATCTCAGGCGGCCATTCCCGCCCTGCTGGAAACACAAGGAAATATCGTCAATATTGGCTCTCTGGCATCGTCTCAGGGACAACCATATTCAGCCAGTTACTGCGCAGCCAAGCACGGCCTTATTGGCCTCACCCGCGCACTTGCTCTAGAGTTTATCAACACCGGATTGCGAGTTAACGCAGTCTGCCCCGGCGGGATGGACACCCCCCAAGTACACAATATTAGCTTTGCCGACGACATGGATTTTGAACTGATTATGCGCTCAGCCTCAGCCCGCGGGTTCATGCCACCCGACGATGTGGCCGCCACGGTGTTGTTTCTCGCCTCGAGTGAGGCAAAGGCCGTACATGGCGCTGTGTACAACGTAGATCAGGGGCGCACGGTAGACTAAACAATCCGCCTAACGTGTGAGCCCCAATGGCTCATTGCCCTCTAGGCCCAATACATTATTTACCCAGCGTTTTAGAGCCCGGCTTTTCCCGCTCGACAGTGCGGTTCCAGGCACAACGGCAGTGGTATGCACTTGCCGGTCAAACCAGAAATCGCCGCTAAGCCCCGCAAGTTCCTGTGATGCCGCCAGCCAAACCACGGTGTCAGCTCCCATCCGCGCATCACGCAACCTCCTAGCCAGCACCTTGTTGAAAACCGGCAGTGATTTGGCGACGCCCGGCGTAGACGCCCACCCCGGATGCATACTGTGGCAATCGACGCCAAACTGCTGCCAATCTTCAGCGTAACATTCGGTCAACGAAACCAGTGCTCTTTTGGCGCGCGCGTATGCTTTAGTACCGTCGAACGCACCTTTGCTGAACTGCATATCACCCAAGGCAACACCACTGAGATACATCCCCCCGGAGGCCACATTGACGACTCGCCCAGACGCGTTTTTCAAGGCCGGCAACAACCGGTGCATCAACAACACTGGCGCCAGCAGATTAACCGCCAGAGTTAACTCATTGCCTTCGGCAGTTACCTGCCGACTGAGCGGCAATACACCTGCGTTATTAACCAGCACGTCGATGCACTTATGACGGGACAGTATCTCATCGCAGGCACGACTCACCTCTGCCATGAGCGACAACTCTGCTTCAACTAGGTCAACGCTATTTTCAGCCGCGCCACTGAAAGCCAGAATCTCTTGCCGCGCTTCACCCAGGCGCGCCTCGCCCCGACCAACCAATACCAGACTTGCGCCGAGCCGGGAAAATTCCTTAGCCGCTGCCAGACCCAAGCCCGAGGTAGGCCCGGTTATAACTACGGTCTTGCCATCCATAAACTGGCTGAGCGCCTTGTTGGGCATTGCCAGATAACCGCGTTCCGTGAAGTCCAGCGCTGCGGGTAACACCAGTCGATCTTTCAGCGCAGCGTTAAATCCCGTCGTGGGTGCGGCCGCAGGAAGCGTGAGCGCGGTCTTCAAGCCGCCAACCGCCTTGCTCCCAACCTTCCGCAGCACAGGCATAAAAGCTGGCGAAGCAATTTGTGGCACACCTTTCAAACGCAATTCAGCGCGATAATGGATTTCGGTGCGGCCATCGCCACAATCCCTGAAATCGATGGTGTCGACAGCATGAAGGTTGCGGCCCTCGCCCTCCAACACCAGCTGCTCGTTCTCTACAAACGAGCACAGCTGGTAGGTCATGGACAACCGTGCGCCAGCGACATTGAGCAGCAATGCAAACTCCGTCCCCGCATGCACCGGCCCCGAAGTAATTTTTTCTGCCCGGTATACACCGGGGTCCCACTGTTCAATGGTGGAAAAATCTTTCACATAGCGAAAACAATCCGCCAACGAGCGAGCCACCACAATGGTTTCATCCAAATTTGCTTTCACGCATGCCTCCACATAATCACTTGCTGTTCTACGTGCGCATGTCACTGCCAGATCAAACCCGGACTCGCGAGCAAACCCTAACTTACAGGCACAAAAAAAGGAGCCGAAGCTCCTTTTGTTCTATCACAACACGTGATCAGTCGTCTGCTTCTTCACTGGCTTCAGCCGGCGCTTCCGCTTTTTCAATCAACTCTTTAATAGAGAGTTTGATACGGCCACGCTGATCGACATCCAGAACTTTCACCTGGATATCGTCGCCTTCTTTCAGGTAGTCAGATACATTTTCCACACGCTCGTGAGCGATCTGAGAAATGTGTACCAAGCCATCTTTGCCAGGCAGAATCGTGACAAACGCACCGAAGTCGACAATGCGCGACACCTTACCGGTGTATACCGCACCCACTTCAGCTTCAGCGGTGATCGCCAGTACACGATCTACAGCCGCATCACGCGATTCAGCGTTGGCGCCATAGATTCGCACGGTACCGTCGTCTTCGATATCGATCTGGGCTTCGGTCTCTTCACAGATGCTGCGAATGGTTGCGCCGCCTTTACCGATGATGTCACGGATTTTGTCCGACTCAACTTTCAATACAGTCATGCTAGGCGCGTTGGTGGATACAGTTTCACGCGGTGCCTGCAGTACCTGGTTCATCTGCCCCAGAATGTGCAGTCGAGCCTGCTGAGCCTGCTCCAGTGCGATTTCCATGATCTTCTCAGTGATACCTTCGATCTTGATATCCATCTGCAGAGCAGTGATACCGTTGGCAGTACCTGCAACTTTGAAGTCCATGTCACCGAGATGATCTTCATCACCCAGAATGTCAGTCAGAACGGCAAAACGCTCACCTTCCTTGACCAGACCCATGGCGATACCGGCAACCGGCGCCTTGAGCGGCACACCTGCGTCCATCAGCGACAGGCTGCCTACGCAGACAGAAGCCATGGAGCTGGAACCATTGGATTCAGTGATCTCCGACACCACGCGAATGGTGTACGGGAATTCTTCGGCAGTTGGCAGAACAGCAGCCAGACCTCGACGCGCCAGACGACCGTGACCAATTTCACGACGGCCAGTGCCACCCATGCGTCCACACTCACCGACTGAATAAGGCGGGAAGTTGTAGTGCAGCATGAAGTTGTCTTTGCGCTCGCCTTCCAGGGCATCTATCAGCTGCGCATCGCGAGTGGTACCCAGCGTGGCAACACCAATAGCCTGAGTTTCACCGCGGGTAAACAACGAAGAACCGTGAGCCTTGGGCAGTACACCCACCTCAACAGAGATTGGACGCACAGTGCGATTGTCGCGACCGTCAATCCGGGCTTCACCGTTCAGGATTCGCTGGCGAACAATATTTTTCTCAAGCTTGGCAAATACACCGATTACATCGTCGGCACTGAATTCAGAACCTTCACCGGCGATACTGGCAATCGCCTGCTCACGCAGTTCGCTTACCTTACCGTAACGCTCCATTTTGTCGGTGATGCGGTACGCATCGCCAAGCGCAGCCTTGTAACCATCGGCAACCGCAGCCATCAATGCTGTGTTTTCTTCCGGCGCCGACCACTCCCATTTGGGCTTACCAGTCTCAGCAACCAGCTCATTGATAACCTTGATAACCGCCTGCATTTCCTGGTGGGCATACAATACCGCACCCAGCATTTGGTCTTCGGTCAGCTCAGAAGCTTCAGACTCAACCATCAGTACCGCTTGCTCGGTACCAGCCACCACCATGTTCAGCTCGCTGGCTTCCAGCTCCGAGTAGGTGGGGTTCAGGAAATAGCCCTTGTCGGCGCTGTAACCAACACGTGCACCGCCGATGGGACCAGCAAAAGGAATGCCGGAAATCGCCAACGCGGCAGAGGTGCCGATCATCGCAGCGATATCAGGATCAACGTCCTTTTCTGACGACATGACCGTACAGACAACCTGTACTTCGTTTTTGAATCCGTTAGGGAACAGCGGACGAATCGGTCGGTCGATCAGACGCGAGGTCAGGGTCTCTTTCTCGGAAGGTCGGCCTTCGCGCTTGAAGAAACCACCGGGGATTTTACCGGCTGAATAGGTACGTTCCTGATAGTGTACGGACAGCGGGAAAAAGTCCTGTCCTTCTTTGGCCGTTTTGGCACCGACTACGGTACACAAAACCGATACATCGTCCATCGACACCAGTACAGCACCGGTCGCCTGACGTGCGATACGGCCTGTTTCCAGAGTAACCTTATGGCCACC
>NZ_JBFJTH010000016.1:0-35625 GCF_041625495.1 Litorivivens sp.
ACAGGATTCTGGCGCGCGATTTTACGCGAAGTGCCCTGAAGCTGTCCACCGCCGATTCCCGCAAAACGCTCTATTTATCTATAGAATAGCCGCCATTCAGATTGATTTTGTCCGGTTTTGCCAAGCTTGGCAGATACCGGCAGGGCCGCGGCGCCAACAGGCAGAAAGAGGCAGATGCGCCTCATCAGGCGACGCCCAGCGCCTCGCCCCCTTCCGCCATCGAGCGGATAAGCGCCTGCTCCAACCGCGAAGGGATATCCTCGCTCGTTCCGTCATCGGTATCCGTCGCCGCCAAGCCGCCAGCAACCAGCACTTCGTTTTGACGAACCGGAGAATCAAATTCCATCAGCGCGATCAGCTTATGAATATCTTCAACCACCCGCCCGGCACTGCGGCCAGAAGTTTCAGGCAACATCAGCACGATAGAATCGTCGCTGTAGCGGGCCACCAGATCGGTAGTGCGCACCGTATCAGCGATCACATTACCTATTTTCGCCATGACTCCGTTAGCAACTTCCTTGCCGTGCCGACGAACCAGCGCACTCCAGCCGGTCACCCGATAGAGGGCTACAGACAAGGCCTTGCCATTGCGCTGGATTCGCTTGAGCTCGCTTGCCAGAGCCTGCTCGAAAAAACGGTGATTGAGCAGGCCGGTTGCCTGATCAGACACTTCAACTGTTTCCAGCCTGCTCTGGATAGAGCCCAACTCGGCGCGAGATGCCTGTAATTCGTCGTTTACTTCACCCAAACGATTATTGGCCACCATGAGCGAGCGCCTGGCTTGTTGGGCCTCATCGATGGCTGAAGACACCTCCAACCGCTGCCGCGCAGACAGGGCCACCAGCGCCCGAGCCAGCTGGCCAATCCCGTCTCTTCGACTCAAGTAGGGAATCGGACGCTCCAGCTTACCGCGATTGATCCGGGAAACGGACTCCGCCAGTGCCAGTAGTGGCTCATTAAGACGTCGCGTAAGCACCATCCCGCTTACCCAGACGGCCAGCAATACAGCAACAAGGGCAAACCCAAACCATGGCAGCATTACGGCATCAGCGGTCAGCGTCATCACGCCTGCGTTGCCGGCGAAAAACAGCACCACACCCAGTGCCAACCCGGTCACACCGAGCAATGCACCTATGATTAATGGTCGTATATCCATTGCAGTTTCCTTTAAACGGCATTTTCTACAACCTAATCTACCGACGCTGGTCGCCGCTGAACATACGTAATTGACACAGCCTCTATAGGCGCGAAAGCCCCGAATTCAAAGGCCTCGCAGGGGATCGAAATAACCCGCTGGCTCTGAAACCGTCTTGCCGCTGGCACTATCTATTAATATGTGTGCAGTTTTGGCCCGGGCAATAGCACGCCCACTTTCACGTTCGCTCACCTGATAAACCACATCTTAACCACAGCGGTGAAAACCAGTGACACCCACATCAACCACCATTACTTCGCCATAACGGCCTTCCGAATGGTAAGTCATCGCCAGATCTGCATTAACCATCATCAGCCCAAGCGACGCATCGTTTTCGCTGAAACCGCGCTGCAAGGTGAAGCGTAAGCGCGCTTCATTCAGCAAGCTGACAACGGCATCATTACCCAGGTGGTTACCGCGATTCACATGACCAATCAGGACAGGTATCTCAGTTCGAAAGGGCAGAGTTTCAGGCAGTTCAATGACAACGCGTGACATGGGGCTCGGATTCGGTCGCTTCAAGAGGGGGAACATCATAGGGAGTGCCGGGGGTCGGCGCAATGAACTCACCAACCGGGATAACGCCGGCCGCAGACAGTACCTGCAGCCGCTCTACCGCCTGAAAACGCCGCTCTGGCGACAGTTTGAATGCCCCCCAGTGAACACCTAGACTGAAATGTGACTGCAGCTCACTATGCGCCACAACTGCCTCGTCAGGCCCCATGTGCTGGTAGGCCATAAACCAACGGGGTAAATAAGCACCGATTGGCAGCATAGCTGCGCGCATTTGCCCATAGCGTTTATGGGTTTCGCGGTAATGCTCGCCGTAGCCACTATCACCACCGAAATACACTGGCCCTCCGGTGGTTTCCAGCACAAAACCCGACCAGAGGCTCAGGTTTTGATCTGACGGCAGCACCCTTCGGTTCGACCAGTGCTTCACTTCAACTGCGCTAAGTCGACAACCATTAGCAAGCTCAACGTCTTGCCACCAATCCAGCTCAATCACGTTGTCGATGCCCAAAGGTGTCAGCAGAGTTCGGTTCCCCAGCGGCACGACAAACAGCGGATCGTGCACCTTTTGCAAACGCCGCAGGCTTGGGAAATCCATATGGTCAAAATGACTGTGACTGATCATCACCACGTCAATTGACGGCAACTCATCGAAGGCGATCCCCGGCGGATGATGCCGCTGGGGGCCAGCAAAACTTACCGGACTGGCGCGTTCAGACCAGATAGGGTCAGTTAACAGGTTCAGTCCATCCGCCTGTAATAGTAACGTCGAGTGATTGACCCAGGTAATTCTGAGCTCGCCTCGTGCCATTCTGGGAGCTGGTCGTGGGGATGGCGGCAAGGTGTCGTCCCGCGACCATACTATACGCTCACGCCGGAGCATGTAGGACAACAGATCACTGAAACCGTGAGGAAAGGGATCCGCGTTGTGAAATCGCTTGCCATCAAAATGATCGCCAACCGGCCCCTGATAGCGCGCTGGAGAGCACCCTGCAAACACTACAGATACAACCGCCAGCGCCATACCGGCGAGCAACGACCGGACAACCAAGTTCACCCCCTACGTCGAACCCACCCATCATCACTGCTGTGATCAATAAACTTGCGTCGCCAGCGTAGCCGTAGGTGCGTATTCGTACCCGAACAGTATTGAGAACAACAGAAATGCTAGCGCCAACTCAGGCGCAAAAGAGCAAAGCGCCAACGATAAATCGTTTGGTCTGGCAGCCGGAGAGTTAAGCGCTGTCTCAGCCACCTGACCGAGAGAGACGCCCTAGTTAAATCCGAGAACATCGCGCATGTCATAACGACCTGCGCCTTGTTCATCCAGCCATTTCGCCGCGCGAACAGCGCCGCGAGCAAACGACATACGTGAACTTGCCTTGTGGGTAATTTCGACCCGCTCACCTTCAGCGAAAAAACTGACCGTATGATCACCCACCACATCACCGCCGCGCACGGTTGCAAAGCCAATCGTTTCTCTCTCGCGCGCACCCGTCTGGCCTTCACGCCCGTAGACGGCGACCTTTTGCAGATCACGTCCCAGCGTATCGGCAACAACCTGCCCCATGCTCAATGCGGTACCGGACGGCGCATCAATTTTGTGGCGATGGTGGGCTTCAACAATCTCGATATCCACATCATCACCAAGCACACCGGCGGCCATTTCCAGCAACTTAAAGCAAAGGTTCACACCCGTACTGAAATTGGAAGCCTGACATACGGCGATGCTCCCTACCGCTGCGTCCAGCTCTGTTTTTTGCTGCGCATCGAAACCGGTGGTTCCAATCACGATTTTCTTGCCCGCCGCACCACAGGCCTTGGCATTCGCCAAGGTGGCCGCTGGAACAGTGAAATCGATCAGCACATCAAAGTCATTGATGACGTCGTCAATAGTTCCTGCCACTTTGACGCCATTTTTACCCATGCCCGCCAGTTCGCCGGCATCGGCCCCAATGAGAGAACTGTCCGGGCGCTCAATAGCCGCCGTCAGTTCACAACCGTCCGCCAGATTGATGGCTTCGATAAGAGTTTTGCCCATGCGGCCAGCGGCGCCGGTAACTGCGATTCGGGTGGTCATTGTTTGATCCGTGCTAAATAAGAATTGCGTTATTCTAGATGTCTGCGCGCCGATTCGCGAGCAGAGCCCGCCCCCAGCCGGTTAACTTCATAACGGCGAGAGCAAGTTCAACCATGAAACGAGGTCAGATTTTCAGGTCATCGAAAAATTCTTTTACCCCATCAAACCAGCTTTTACGACGCGGCGAATGTGAGTCACCCTCCAGCGAGCGCTGGAATTCTTCAAGCAGCTCTTTCTGCTTCTTGTTGAGGTTCACAGGGGTTTCCACAACCACCCGACACAACAAGTCACCAACAGTACCGCCACGCACGGGTTTAATGCCTTTGCCACGCAAGCGAAACAGTTTACCGGTTTGCGTTTCCGCCGGAATTTTAAGTTTTACACGACCATCCAGCGTAGGCACTTCCATTTCACCACCCAGTGCGGCATCAGCAATGGAAATAGGCACTTCGCAATACAGGTGTTTGCCGTCCCGCTCAAAAATCGGGTGAGATTTGACCGCCATCTGCACGTAGAGGTCACCCGCAGGGCCACCATCGGCACCCGCCTCGCCTTCGCCGGCCAGACGAATACGATCGCCAGTATCGACACCCGGCGGCACCTTGACTGACAGGGTCTTGGTTTCTTCAACACGCCCCTGACCATGGCAGCTGTTACAGGGATCACTGATGGTCTTGCCCTTACCGTGACAGGCAGGACAGGTTTGTTGCACCGAAAAGAAACCCTGCTGCATGCGCACCTGGCCAACACCGCCACAGGTGCTACAGGTTACCGGCTTGCTACCAGGTTTGGCGCCACTGCTATCGCAGGTATTACAACCAACCAGCGTTGGAATTTTGATCTTGGCAGTGGTTCCTTTTACTGCCTGCTCCAGATCAATCTCTAGGGTGTAGCGCAGATCTGATCCGCGCTGCGGGCCACCGCGGCCACGGCCACCACCTCCACCGCCAAAAATATCACCAAACACATCACCAAAAATATCGCTGAAGCTGCCGCCACCAAAGCCACCGGCACCCGCGCCACCTGCCATGCCATCGACACCCTGATGGCCGAAGCGGTCATAGGCGCCGCGCTTTTCTTCGTCGGAGAGCACTTCGTAGGCTTCACTGGCTTCCTGAAAACGCGCCTTGGCCGTATCGTCATCCGGATTGCGGTCCGGGTGATACTTCATGGCCAGGCGTCGGTAGGCCTTCTTGATTTCCTGATCGGAAGCGCCTTTTTCGACACCCAATACTTCGTAATAATCGCGTTTTGACATGTGTTTTGTCCGTACCACCAACCCAAGCTAAGACGCCGGGCACAAGGCCCGGCGCTTCATAGTCCGACGCCCGAAGTCAGGCGCCTGACACTTTTACTTCTTGTCTTCGTCCTTCACTTCCTCGAACTCCGCATCAACCACATCATCTGCGGCAGAGCCGTCACCGTCGGGCTGCTCGCCCGCCTGTGCTTCAGCAGCCTGTTCGGCGTACATCTTCTGCGCCAAAGAGTTGGAAGCCTCACCCAGTTTCTGGGCAGCAGCGTCAATCGCCTCTTTGTCGTCGCCTTTCACCGCTTCGTCGACAGCCTTCAGCGCCTCTTCAATCGCGGCCTTCTCTTCGTCACTCGCCTTGTCACCCGCTTCGTTCAGCGTCTTGCGCGTGGCATGGGCCAGCCCCTCGGCCATGTTCCTAGCGGTAACCAGCTCTTCGAACTTCTTGTCTTCGTCAGCGTGGGCTTCCGCTTCCTGAACCATTTTATCGATATCGGCATCGCTCAGACCACCAGAGGCCTTGATCACGATGGACTGCTCTTTGCCAGTTGCCTTGTCTTTAGCAGACACGTGCAGGATACCGTTGGCATCGATATCGAAAGTTACTTCGATCTGCGGCATACCGCGCTGTGCAGGCGGAATGTCGGCCAAATCAAATCGGCCCAGCGATTTGTTCTGGGCAGCTTGTTTGCGCTCGCCCTGCACCACGTGAATAGTTACCGCAGTCTGGTTGTCTTCAGCTGTCGAGAAGATCTGAGACTTTTTAGTCGGGATCGTAGTGTTTTTCTCAATCAGCGGAGTCGCCACGCCACCCATGGTTTCAATGCCCAGGGTCAGCGGAGTTACGTCCAGCAACAGCACGTCTTTTACGTCCCCGGCCAGTACTGCACCCTGCAGGGCTGCACCCATGGCAACAGCTTCGTCGGGGTTCACGTCCTTACGCGCTTCCTTGCCGAAGAATTCAGCAACTTTCTTCTGCACCATCGGCATACGGGTTTGGCCGCCAACCAGAATCACATCGCCAATTTCAGAGGCGGACAGTCCCGCGTCTTTCAGAGCCACTTTCATCGGCTCCAGTGAACGGTCTACCAGTTCTTCTACCAGCGACTCCAGTTTGGCGCGGGTCAGTTTGACCACCAAGTGTTTCGGACCGGAAGCATCTGCGGTGATGTAAGGCAGATTCACTTCGGTCTGCTGACTGGAGGACAATTCAATTTTTGCTTTCTCAGCAGCCTCTTTCAGGCGCTGCATCGCCAGCGGATCGCCCTTCAGGTCGATACTGTTGTCTTTCTTGAACTCGCTCGCCAGATAGTCAATCAGGCGCAGGTCGAAATCCTCACCACCGAGGAAGGTATCACCGTTGGTAGCCAGCACTTCAAACTGGTGCTCGCCATCAACTTCAGCAATTTCAATGATGGAGATATCGAAGGTACCACCGCCCAAGTCGTAAACCGCAATTGTGCGATCGCCTTCGAGGTTGTCCATACCGTAAGCCAACGCGGCTGCAGTTGGCTCATTGATAATGCGCTTCACGTCTAGGCCAGCGATACGGCCAGCATCTTTGGTAGCCTGACGCTGAGAATCATTAAAGTAGGCCGGCACGGTGATAACCGCTTCGGTTACTTCTTCACCGAGGTAGTCCTCAGCGGTTTTCTTCATTTTCTTCAGTACGTCTGCAGAGACTTGGGGCGGCGCCATTTTCTCACCGCGAGCTTCCACCCATGCATCGCCATTGTCGGCCTTGACGATCTTGTAAGGCACCATTTTGATGTCTTTCTGTACAACATCGTCCTCAAAGCGACGACCGATCAAACGCTTGACCGCATACAGAGTGTTGTGCGGATTAGTTACCGCCTGACGCTTGGTGCTCTGACCAACCAGAACCTCACCGTCTTCGGTGTAGGCAACGATGGAAGGCGTGGTACGTGCACCTTCAGCGTTTTCAATGACTTTGACCTTGTCACCATCCCGGATGGCAACGCAGGAGTTGGTAGTACCGAGGTCAATACCAATGATCTTACCCATGTTTCTCTCTCCACTTGGCCCGCCGTGCGGGTCCTTTTCAATTCGTGTCTGGTTTCTATATTGGCCCTATCCGGCTGATTTCAAGGGCCATTCGCATATTTTGTCGATTTAACTGCCTATTTCGACACAACCACCATAGCCGCGCGCAGCAGACGCTCGTTCAGGGTGTAACCTTTCTGCACCACCTGAATGACCGAATTCGGCTCAGCACCGGGCGCCTCCACCATAGACATGGCTTCATGCAATTGCGGATCGAAGGGCTCGCCTTCCGGGTTGATCGCTTTGAGGTTATGTTTTTCAAGCATGTCGGCAAAGCTGCGGTAGGTCAGCTCCACACCTTCCAGCACAGCTTTCACCGCATCATCGGCATGATCCTGAGGCGCGTTCTCCAGGGCTCGCTCCAGGTTGTCTACCACCGGCAGCAAGTCTTTGGCAAAGCGCTCAACGGCGAACTTTCGGGCATTGTCGGCATCAATTTCTGCACGCCGACGGATGTTCTGGGCCTCAGCAGCAGTACGCAGGGCCTGATCCTTGGCATCGGTCAATTCCTGCTGCAGAGCGTCGATCTGGGCCTGCAGATCGTCGCTCGACCCAACTTCAGCCACCTGCTCAGATTCTGCATCGGCGAGCGTTTCTGGCTGACTGCTTTCTTCTTCAGTCTGCTCTTGTGCTGCCTTCTCGTCCTGCTCTTTTCTGTTTTCCTCAGCCACGCTTTGACTCCATCGTTGATTCTGACACCGGCCCAACGCCGTGCAGGCCTTCAATGGGGCCGATCTGCAAGAATTCAAGGCTGAAGTTAAAAATTATTCTTTTTATTAAGACAAAACAGTAGGTTAGCCAGCTCGCAAAGCCAGACTCAGCATCCGCGCAGTCACATCCACCATGGGAATAACCCGCTCATAGGCCATGCGTGTGGGGCCTATGACCCCCAATACACCCAGCGGCCGCCCGTCACCCAACTGATAAGGCGCCGTAATGACGGAGAAATCACCGAAAGCCTTGTAGCCAGACTCTTCGCCAATAAAGATCTGCACTCCGTCTGCCAGCAGACAGCGGTCCACAAGATCCAGGATGTCTTTCTTGCGGGCAAAGGCGTTGAACAATTCGCGCATCTTGTCGAGATTGTCCGGCGTGGCAGCATCGAGCAACTGACTCTCCCCTGCCAGCACATATTCGGCCGGACGGTCGCCCTCACCATCCATTTCCAGGGCGCGCGCCGCCAGATCGAGCGAGGCCTGCATGTAGCGATCAATATCGTCCTTATCACTGCGCATGGCCGTCAGCAGCGCATCGCGGATAGTATCCAGATCACGGCCCGCATAATGCTGATTGATGTAGTTGGCGGCCTGCTTTAGCTCTGACTCGGTAAACGCGCGCTCGGTGCGAATAACGCGATTTTGCACCTCACGCTGATTTACCACCAGAATGACCAGAATCCGATTGTCCGCCAGCGGAAGAAATTCCACCTGACGCAGAGACAGGCGGTGACGACTGGGCAGGGTAACCAGCCCGGCCTGCCGGGTCAGGCTGGACAACAGTTGGGAAGCCGACGCTATCAGCTCATCTGAAGGCTTCTCCGCATCCAACTCGCTTTTGAGATTATCCAGAATACGACCTTCCAGCGGCGATACCGTAATAAGCGAATCCACAAAGAATCGATAACCGCGCTGGGTTGGCATACGGCCGGCAGAAGTATGCGGAGAAACCACATAACCGCGCTCTTCCAGCTCCGCCATGATATTGCGTACAGTAGCCGCACTGACCGGCAGACCACTGTCCTGCAGCAGGGTTTTCGAGCCTACCGGCTGACCCTCTCGAATGTAGCGCTCAACCAGCACTTTCAGGAGTTTCTGGGCGCGATCATTCAGTACATCTGCAACCATAGTATTCTCAAATAATGCCACTGCCTCGAAAGCATTCTAGCCAGCATCAGGTTTTTTACAATCGCCCCTGTTCCATAAACCGGTTTTACTGTATAAATAGACACCACTATCCATATAACCAGTATACCGACAGGTGCCCGACATGCTGACACATCTTTGTATTCGCAACTACGCCATAGCAGAAAGCCTGGATATCGACCTGCGAAACGGCATGACTGCTCTCACCGGTGAAACCGGCGCGGGCAAATCCATCATGCTCGACGCTCTCGGCCTCGCCCTCGGCGACCGCGCGGACGCCGGTATAGTACGCCACGGAACCGACAAAGCTGAAGTGCACGCCCTGTTTGACATCACAGCCATTGCCGGCGCCAAGGCCTGGCTGGAAAGCCGCGACCTGCTCGACGGCGAAGAGCTGATGCTGCGCCGGGTCATCACCGCTGAAGGCCGCTCCCGCGCCTATATCAATGGCCAACCCTCAACACTGCAAGATGTGCGAACCCTCGGTGATTTTCTGGTCGATATTCACAGCCAGCATGAACACCAATCCCTCTTGAAAAAGGATTACCAACGCGACCTGCTAGATATCTGCGCAGGTGTCAGCGAGTTGGCTCTGGACGTGGCAGATTTAGCCCGCAAACATCAGAAAACCCGGCATAAGCTGAATGCCCTCACCGAACACAGCGACGAGCAGAAAGCCCGCGCCCAGCTGCTCGAATACCAGCTTGATGAATTACTGGCGCTGGCACTGCAGCCTGGCGAGGTTGAAGCGCTGGAACAGGAACAGAAAGCACTGGCCAACGCCGAGCACATACTCAATGCCAGTAATCACGCCCTGAACCTCTGCAAGGAAGGCGAAGTAAACGCCCTGGGCATATTGCATCAGGCCCTATCGTCACTGCGTGCCAGCCCGGTAAAGTCCGAGCACCAGAACGCCGCCGACGATCTACTGCAAACCGCGTTGATACAAATTGAAGAAGCCAGCAGCGAACTCCAACACCACCTGGATCGCGTCGAGGTAGATCCCGCGCGCTTGCACGAGATTGAAGAAAGACTCGATACCGTTTACCAGATCGCCCGCAAGCACCACTGCAAACCACACGAACTGCCGGAACTGCAAGACAGACTGCAACAGGAACTCGACGCCATTCAGGGCGGCGGCAACAGCATCTCCGGCCTGCAGAGCGAACTCGCCGAGTTGGAAAAGCGCTACCGCAGCGCAGCGGGCACCCTCAGCAAAAAGCGGCAAAAGGCCGCCGCCACCATCAGCAAAAAGGTTGAATCCCACCTCGCCGACCTGTCGATGGCCAACTGCCGCTTCCAGATTCAACTGGCACCAGCCGAACCCGACACCCTGCCCAGCCATGGGCTCGAAGATGTTGAATTTCTGATCAGCACCAACCCCGGCAGCAAACCCGGCCCGCTGAACAAAATTGCCTCTGGGGGCGAGCTGTCGCGCATCAGTCTGGCGATTCACGTGGTCAATGCACAGGCCGTAACCGTGCCCACCATCATCTTTGACGAGATAGATGTAGGCATTGGCGGGGCAACGGCAGAAATTGTTGGCAGCCTGCTGCAGCAGCTGGGACAGACCACACAGGTGCTGTGTGTAACCCACCAGCCGCAGGTGGCAAGTCAGGCCAACCACCATATCAAGGTCAGCAAACAATCCAACAAGAAATCAGTGAAAACCCAGCTGGTGGCCCTAAACGACAATGAAAAAGTGGCGGAGATTGCCCGCATGCTGGGCGGCGTAGCCATTACCGACAACACCCTGGCACACGCCCGCGAGATGGTCGCGACCGCCCACTAACCTGCTGGCAGGCGCTATGCGCCAACCCACGGGCAATGCAAATAAAAAAGCCGGCGCTATGGCCGGCTTTTTCGATTAACGGTAAGCCCTACTTTTTCTTCGGCTTCACATACAGCACCAGGCTGTGGTCTATAAGCTCAAAACCCATCTCATCCACAATCTGACGCTGGCGCTTTTCAATCACTTCGTCACAGAACTCTACCACTTCACCGGTGTCCAAACGCACCATGTGATCGTGATGTTCGCCTTTAGCCAACTCAAATACGGAATGACCGCCTTCAAAATTATGCCGAACAACCAAACCTGCCGATTCAAACTGGGTCAGAACCCGGTATACCGTGGCCAGACCGACGTCTTCGCCCGACTCCATCAGCGTGCGATAGACGTCTTCAGCGCTAAGGTGCTGATTGTCGTTTTCAGCGGTCTCCAGCAACTCAAGGATTTTTACACGGGGCAGGGTGACCTTTAGTCCGGCCTTCTTCAATTCCCGATTTTCGACGGACATGGTATATCCCTTAGCGTTGGAAAACAGATTGCGCTATTATCCCACGCCTTCACTATCGATGAAAGTTAAGTACCTGATGATCCGCAAAGCTGTCGCACTGCTGTTTATTCTTTCCCCACTGCTGGCCTGCAGCACGATGGAGTTCCCCGGGGTATACCGGGTACAGATTGAACAGGGCAATATCGTAACCGAGGAAATGGTAAGCCAGCTCGAGCCTGGCCTGTCTGCCAGCCAGGTTGAATTCATTCTCGGCACCCCGCTGCTGCGCGATAGTTTCACCCCGGACCGTTGGGACTATCTGCACATGGTACGCAAGCCCGACGACACCCTGGAAAAGCAGCGCCTAACCGTATTCTTTGCGGAAGGCGTGCTAAGCCACTACGAAAGCACCATCGTTAGCACCGAGCGAAGCCAGCCCGCACCAGCCGGCGAGCCACTGGAAGAAAGCGAGCCGTTGCTGGAGCAGCAGGAAACCGAGCAGCTGTAGCCCCCAATCCATCAGGCTTTGCGACGCCCTTCTGCTTCCTGTCGAGCTTTGACCTTTGCCGCGCGCTGTTTTCGCACTTCTTTCGGATCTGCAATAAGCGGCCGGTATATTTCCACGCGATCACCGCTTTGCAACTCAACACTCTCAGCCTTGGGTACAGCCTTCCCAAACACGCCGAGGTCGGCCGTACTCAAATCCAATCCATCGAACTGCCTGTCAAGGCCAGATTTCAGCGCAGCCTCACGAACCGTGGTTCCTGCAGGCAATTCCAATGCCACAATTTGCTGTTTGTCTGGCGTGGCGTAAACCACCTCCACATGAATCATTGTCTCAGCCATAAACCACTTTCGCCCGCTTAACCATCGCATCAACCATTGAATTGGCAGCGCTATTGAACAGTTGCTTGGCCGCTGCCCCCAATACCGCACTACTGAGCGTAAAACTCAGAAACAGAGACACCTTGCACGCTTGCTCATTCAAGGCCAGCAAGGTCCAGCGCCCCGTAAAGCTGTCAAAGGGACCGTCGACCAACTCCAATTTAATTTCGGCTGGCCGCGCCAGCGTATTACTGGTGGTGAAGCTTTGACTGACGCCGCCACGCGCAAGATCCAGCCGGGCAACCATACGATCCTCACTTTCCGTGAGAATTTCGGCGCCAACACAGCCATCCATAAACTGGGGATAGCTGGACACATCGTTGATCAGTTCGAAAACCTGCTCCGCTGAATAGGGCAGCAGCGCGCTGCGACTGATGGTTGTCATTACTTCACCCGTTCAGGAAATTGCTAAAACCCCTGACGCACCGAAATCACCAGTACCGCCAGAATTGCCGGGGGCGCAATATACCGCAAAAGCAATCGCCAAATCCAAAAGGTTCGTGCACCACAGTAGTAGAGCTCGTCGCGCGCCTGCACATCGCGCAAGACCCACCCCGCATACAGCGCAAGACCCAGCGCACTTAATGGCAACAAATAATCCGCCGCCGCGCGATTGAGTAAATACAGCCACTGAGCCGGTCCCGGCGCTGCAATATCGACGATTACGAACATGCCGCCGCTCCACAACAACAGGGTAAGCAGCACTACCGCGAGCCAACGTGGCAGCGGTGTTTTTTCGACCATCCACGCGACTGATGGCTCAATCAGGGCCAATGCGCTGCACAGCATCACCAGGCCAATCAGGCAGAAAAACAGCGCACCGAGCAGATCGCCAAAGGGCATATTTCCGAACACATAGGGCAAACTAATAAACAGCAGTGCCACGCTATTGCCGGGCTCGATATTCTGCCCCAGAACCAGAGCATAAATACTCACGCCAGCTACCAGCGCGACGGCCGTATCGATCGCCACCACGGCCACCACTTGGCGCGAAATAGAACGACCATCGGGGAAGTACGCACCGTAGACCATCATCGCGCCGACGCCAATCCCGAGCGTATAGAACGCTTGGCCAAGAGCCGACACCACGGCGTCGGGACCCACGTCTTCCGGATGCACAGAAAACATCCATGCCAATCCAGCGGGTAAATCGCCCATTACTGCCGAGGCGTACAGCAGCGCCAGCAGGGCAATCAGAATCAATGGCACCAGCAGGCGTAACAATTGCCCGGTAGCAAAGGTCATACGCAGCATGGCCAAGGGGGCCAGCAATAAGATAAAGCCGGTAAACCCTTTCGTCATCTCCTCGCTTGACGACACATAAGTCGCAAAAAACTCTCCGGCAAATTCAATACTTGTGGCTTCAAGCTTGGTATCGCCAAGGTAATACGCGTAATTGAGCACCCACCCTGCGATCACCGCCAGGTGGGCCAGCATAAGCAAACCCGTCACCATGGCCAGCATAGGCGCCAGCCGCCAGATTCCCCTGCTGCCGGATTCAAGATTCAGGTAGCGGATGCTCGTTTCCGGGTTCGCTCTACCGCGGCTGCCCATGACCACCTCTGCCAGCATGACAGGCGTGGCAATCAGCAGCACGAATCCCAGGTACATGAGGATATAAAGCAGCCCTCCGTAGTGGCCCACTTCATGCGGAAAGCGCCAAAAGTTACCCAGCCCAATAGCCAGCCCAGCCGCCGCTGCCACAAAGGTCCAGCGGCTGACCCAAACACCTTGCAGAGTTTCTCGTTGCAACTCCAGCATCCCCAGAAAATTATTATGCTGCCATTTTCACTCAGCTCCGTAGGCTTTACCAGTGAGAACCCCTATAATGCGCGCCCATGGCTGCCAAGAAACCAAAACAGAATAGTTCCACGATTGCGCTGAACAAACGCGCTCGTCACGATTTCCATCTCACCGACAAATTTGAAGCCGGTGTAGCCCTGCAGGGCTGGGAAGTAAAAAGCGCGCGCGCCGGCAAAGCGCAGATAACCGAGAGCTATGTACTGCTCAAAGACGGCGAGGCCTGGCTAATCGGCACCCAGTTCACCCCGCTGCAGACTGTATCGACGCATTACGTAACCGATCCGACACGCACCCGCAAGCTGTTGCTGCACTCCAAAGAGCTCGGCAGGCTGCTTGAAGCCACCCAGCAAAAAGGCTATACCTGTGTCTGCACCGCCCTGTATTGGAAAAAACACCTGATCAAGGCCGAAATTTGTCTGGCCAAGGGCAAGCAACAACACGACAAACGCGACACGGAGAAGGAACGCGACTGGGACCGCCAGAAACAACGGGTTCTGCGCGAACATAACAAGTGAAGACGCTTTACCTACTCAGACACGCAAAATCCAGCCATGACGACGAATCGCTGGATGATATCGATCGACCGCTCAACAAACGCGGCAAGCGAGACGCGGTTGCCATGGCTACCGTGGTTGGCGAATACTGCCACAAAGTGCAGCACATCTTCTGTAGCCCGGCAAAACGCTGTCGCAGCACCATCAAGCGGGTGCGCGATGCTCTAGACGCCCCTACCGGCGAACTGACCCTCGACGACGCCCTCTACACCTTTGATGCCGACATCCTGCTCAACTGGATTCGCGAGCGCGACCCCAAACTGGACTGCATTCTCGTTGTTGGTCACAACCCGGCATTTGAAGACGTGATACGCCTGCTGACGGGGCAGCCCTTGAAGCATTTTCCCACTGGCGCTTTTGCCGAGCTTCACCTGAAGGTGGAATACTGGGATCAGGCCCGCGCCGGCTGCGCCGATCTACTGCATATGGAGTCACCGCCAAAAACGGTTACCTGAAACTGTTAACTTACCGTGCCGCACTGGCGTATCCGTCTGTTTAATAACAAAGAGCACCCATGGCTAACGAAGACTATTACCACGTCAACGACCTGATCATCCTCAAAAAGAAACACTCCCTGATCAAACATATTACGGAACAGCTACCCACCCCGGAGATACATGGCACCAAGGTCTGGGGATCAAGTTTCATGATCATGGACTACCTGAAAAAGCACACACCCGATGCTGGCTCCGAGATTCTCGAAATAGGTTGTGGCTGGGGACTGCTGTCCATTTTCTGCGCCAAACACTTCGACGCGCTGGTCACAGCAACTGACGCCGACCCTCACGTATTTTCCTTTCTCGATGCCCACAGCATTATCAATGAGGTTGAAATTGACCAGCTGGTGGCACGCTATGAAGAGCTGAAAATCAAAGACCTTAAGGGCTACGAGCTGGTACTGGGTGGAGATATTTGCTTCTGGGATGAACTTGTCGACCCACTGTTCAGCCTCGTACAGAAAGCAGTAAAAGCCAAAGTTGGCAAAATTATCATCGCCGACCCGGGCCGCCCCCCCTTTCTTGAGCTTGCCAAACGCTGCGAAGAGGCCTTTGGCGGCGAACTGCTGGACTGGAGCATAACCAAACCACGCAAGGTGGACGGCAACCTGCTTGTCGTGGAAAGCTAGCCAACCCCATCAGCCATCGCTTGGCGGCTTATAATTGAGCTTGCGCAACCTCGGCAGCCGCCCCTTGCTTAAATAGCGATGAATCGCCTCTTGCGAGCGAATACGCTTGGCATTTTTCTTTCGCGGCAACCTCAGACGATTGGCCTGCGTGGCGTCGAGCACCCTCGCCTTTACATTGTCAGACCACTGTATATCGAGAATATCCTGCAACGTTTTCTTATGACCCTCGTCGTAGATCGGGCACATAACCTCCACCCTGTAGTCTATATTACGCGTCATCAAATCTGCCGATGACAGGTAATATTGCGGGTCACCTGCGTTGTAAAACATAAAAATACGCGGGTGTTCCAGATAGCGATCGACAATACTGATAGCCTCGATATTATCGCTAACACCTTTCACCCCCGGCACCAGCGAGCACATACCACGTACAATAAGCCGCACCGGCACTCCGGCCTGACTCGCTTCATACAGCTTATCGATCATCGCCTGATCAACGAGATTATTACACTTGAACGTCAGCCCACAGGACCGCCCCTTATGAGCATTGTCGATCTCGTGATCAATCATCGCTAGCAAGCGCTCGCGCGAATTGATGGGCGACACAATCAAGTGCTTATAGTTGGGGCGGCGATAGGTGTAGCGAATAAACTCGAAGGTTTTGAAAGCCTCTTCCCCAATTTCCTGATTAAAGGTCAGCAGGCTGAAATCCGTATAGACCTCGGCCGTTTTTTCGTTAAAATTTCCCGTTCCAATGTGGGTGTAGTAGCGCAGACTATTATTTTCCTGGCGGGTAACAGAGATCAATTTGCCATGCACCTTAAGCCCCGGCACACCGAAAATGACGTTCACTCCCCCCTCCTGAAGCCGGTGCGATAGCGCCATATTGGCCTCTTCATCAAAGCGCGCCTGCAGCTCCACAACCACCAATACATCTTTATGGTTAGCCACGGCGTTAATCAAGGCATCCACCACATGGGAGTTCGACGCCACACGATAAAGGCTGAGAGAAATTGAACGCACCGCCGGGTCAATCGCCGCCGTGCGCAGAAAATTAATCACATAGGTGAAACTGTTATATGGGTAATACAGCAGCACATCGCGCTGGGCGATGGCATCGAAAATATTGTCGAACCGGTCAACCGCAGGCAGCGGTATTTTCGGTAGCGGCTTCAATTCCAGATAGGCAGGTCCAAGGTTCGGGAACCCCATAAAATCTTTGGAGTTGTGGTAGCGCCCCCCAGGAAGAACCGAATCCAGACGCCCCAGACCGAGGCGGCGCGCCAGATAATCTCGCAAGTCTGCCGGCATTTCACTGTCATACACAAAACGCACTGGATCAGCCTTGCGGCGGCGTTTCAGGCTGCGTTCCATACGCTCAAAAAAGCTTTCTGTGACTTCTTCTCCCAGTTCCAGCTCCGCATCACGCGTCAGTTTAACGGTGTAAGCTTCCACGCTGTCGAGCTGGAAAATGCCGCGAAAAACATCGTGCAGACATACCCGGATCATATTCTCCAGCGCAATCATCACCTTGCCCCGTTTACCTTTGCGCGACGGAATACTCACGAATCGGCTGATGCGATCGGTTGGCACCTCCAGCATGGCATAGCGTACCTGATCCGCAGAGACGATTTTGATGGCGAGATAAATCGAGGCATCGTTCAATTCCGGCAGCGGATGATTGTCGTCCAGAATGACCGGCACCAGCTCGGGCTGGATATTTTCAAAGAAGAAATTGCGGGCAAATTCACGCTGATGATCATCCAGCTGCCGTTCGCTGATCAGGTAGATACCCCGTTTGCGTAGCTCCTTTAAAGTGGCCAGGTAGGTTTGGTCAAAGCGGCTTTGCAATTCAACCACGCGCAACTGGATTTTCTCCAGCAAAGCCTTGAACTCCTCCTGCTTGGAAGGTGTGGAAAACGCCGCCAGACGGCGTACGTCTGCCACCCGCACCCGGAAAAACTCATCCATATTATTGGAGAAAATCCCCAGGTAACGCACCCGCTGGATCACCGGCACGCTAGGATCTGCGGCCTCCTGCAGCACTCGTTCATTAAACGACAGCCAACTCAACTCCTTGGGAATCCAGCGTTCTACATTTCCCGAGTCAGTCATCTATTCCTCCGTCGCCAACAAACACTACGCGGCATCAGCCTACAGCAACCACATTGCATTTTTGTTACCGTTGTTTTTATTGCCAGAATAGCAGCTTAATGGGGTTTCGCACGAGATCGGTGCTTTTTGCATATCGCTTTCCCGCACGGCTGTGGCTACACTGAAAATCCACTCGCATAACCGCTCGAGGAGTTCCTTAGCCCCCATGCCGCCTGATGCTACGCCCGAGATATACGCCGCGCTGGATCTCGGCTCGAACAGCTTTCATCTGCTGATTGCCCGCTTTGAACAAAATAAACTCATCGTGCTTGATACCCACAAGGATATGGTGCGTTTTGCCGCGGGGCTTGATGATAAAAACGTACTGTCCGCCCAAGCCATAGAACGCGCACTGGAAAGTCTAAGCAAAATGGCAGAACGCCTGCGCGGCGTACCTGCCGACCATATCCGTATCGTCGGTACAAATACCCTTCGCACAGCCGAAAATGCCGGCGAATTTCTAGAAAAAGCCGAAGCGGTGCTGCCTGCGCCCGTCAATATCATTTCGGGCACAGAAGAAGCCCGCCTGATTTACCTAGGCGTAGCGCGAGACTTTTCTCCCGGTGACGAACGTCGTCTGGTTGTGGATATCGGCGGCGGCTCAACCGAACTGGTAGTCGGCGCCAAACAGCCCAAAATTATGGAAAGCCTCGGAATAGGCTGCGTCAGCTTTAGCCGCCGCTTCTTTGCCGATGGCAAACTCAGTGAGACGGGATTTCGCAAGGCACAGAATGCCGCCGCCCGAGAGCTTGCGCCTCATATCGAAGCCTTCAGCCAAACCTGGGATCAAGCCGTCGGTGCCTCCGGTACCATTCGCACCATCGGCCGCATTGTGCGCGACAACCAATTCAGTGACCGCACCGCCATCACGCTCGACGGCATGTATAAATTGCGTGAAACCATGCTGGAAAGCAAAAACTGTGACGATTTAAAGATAAAAGGCCTGAGCACTGAACGGCAAAGCGTACTACCTGGAGGCCTTGCCATCCTGATCGCCCTGTTCGAAGAACTCGACATCTCAGCCATGGAAACGTCTGACTATGCAGTCCGCGAGGGTATACTGCACGACCTAGCCGGGCGCCTGCATCACCACGACACTCGCGAAAGCACCATCAATCACATGATTGAACAATATTATGCAGACACTGCTCAGGCCGAGCGCATCTGCAAACTTGCCCTGCGCTGGCTACCGAGCGTAAAAACGGAAATTAAAACTGACGCAGGTGAGGCAGAACAACTGCTGCGGTGGGCGGCAGCCCTTCACGAAATCGGGCTAGCCATCGCCCACGGCGGCTACCACAAGCATGGCGGCTACATTCTCAGCAACGCCGACATGCCCGGCTTTTCCCGACAGGAACAGGCTCGCCTCGCCTTTCTGGTACTGAATCACCGCCGCAAGCCCAAACCTGGCAGCCAATTGCACAATATTCGCCCCGACTGGCTGCTGCTGGCCCTGTTTCGGCTGGCGTGCATCCTCCACCGCCGCCGCCAGAACCGCAGCATCCCCCCCGAGGTGCAGGTAGAAGCAACCGGCAAGAAGTCGCTGGTCCTGAGCGCCCCTCAGGCCTGGCTGGACAATAATCCCCTCACCCGGGCAGATTTGGAAGAAGAACAGGAACTAATCGGGGTAGTCGACGTCCAACTCAGCACAGCGGCTCTGTGATCCGGCAACAGGAATGCCATGACACAGGCAAGGAAAGTCCGCTACAATAGCCAGACAGGTTTTGGGGCCGATTTGGATTCGACGCCGGTAACAAAACCGTGAGTGCATGCCGTGAGGACAGCGAATCACGTTAATCCAAAGCTGTTAATTTATAGTTGCCAACGACGACAACTACGCTCTAGCGGCTTAAACCCCGTTAGCGGTCATTAGCAAGGTGCCCATATCGCGCTATTGACTGTCATATAGAATGGGATCGCAGCAAAGTGTGTCTGCCACGGCGCTGTTAAACTTTTAGCAGACTCGCGTTCTGCGTCCTGACCGTTGGGCTGCAGAAAGCTAAATCAATAAACGGAAACTAAGCATGTAGAGCTCTCGGCAGAGTGCTGACGGACGCGGGTTCAATTCCCGCCGGCTCCACCAATACATAAAAGGCTTCGCCGAAAGGTGAAGCCTTTTTTGTTTGGCAGCCACCCCTTCAGGCTTCATTCATATACTCAACGTTACATTGCATTTGACGCTCCGAGGAGGATGCCAATATGCAATTAACCAACAATTCAACCCGACCATACGCTGATTTCCGCGCCATCATTGGGGCCGCTGCGCTGGCAATGGCTGTCGCCATCGCGCCTGCGCAAGCGCAAGCCGATGGGAAAGAGGCCGCCGCCTTGTTGTTAGGTGCAGCTGTAATCTACGCCGCTTACGATTCGCGTGATCGAGATCATCACACAACCAGCTACCATGTTAACCACCGCTATGCGCATCGTAATTGTCATGGCGACCAGCATCGTCATCACCGCGGCCACTACCACAAACCGCAAAAACACTATCGCGCGCACAAATACTATGACAAGCATTATCACTCACACTCACGGTGGGAAAAGAAGAAGTACCATAAGCGCAAGTATCACGACCACGATCGCCATCACCACGCCTGGCATAGAGAGCGTCACGACGAACGACACCATCATCGCCGAAGCGATCAAGACAATGCCTATCGCCATCGTGACAGCCATCGCAGAGACAACCACCGTGTAGCACAAACGAGAACCATGAATCGTTTCTAATCGCTTGCGGTAGTTATTGCCTTGCAGCGTGCGACAAAAGCGCACTGCAAGGCCCTACTCTTTCTTCTGGTAAAAATACCGCCCCGAGAGTCGTGAATTACTTCAGGCCCTCCTCCAAGATAGAGTGGAGGCACACCTAGCACACAATGCGAGTCATTTGCGCAATAATACACAATGACATTGTTGGCCATCTCACATCCTTCTACGCTAATTACTCAAACGGTTAGAAGTGCGAACTGTTCATGAGGCTAATCCCATATTTCACTTTGCTGGTCGCTCTGTCCTCAGCTACGTGGGTTATGGGCGAAGTCGGACACAGTCAAGACTGTCAATCGTATTACGCAGCCGACGACCCTCGGCTGTTTGATTTCCTCGACACCCGAGAGGCTATCGACTACACCGCGTTTGAAGGTTTGACAATTACCGACATCGAGCCCGTGGTATTGCCTATCTTTAATGAAAACGATCCCAAGGAAAATTACCTGCTTTACCGAGTGGCAAACACCCTGCATATCGATACGCAAAACTCTACCGTTACTAAGAAGCTTACCTTTCAAGAGCAACAACAGCTAAACGAAAGGGTCATAGAAGAAAACGAGCGAATCCTGCGAAATAGTGATTACTTCTCAGGCGCGATGATCGTTCCGCATCGAGTATGCGGTGACCAGATTGAATTACTGACTGTGGTACGCGACGTATGGACGCTCTCGCCCTCCGCGTCTTTCTCGCGGGCAGGCGGTGAAAATACCAGCGATGTAGGCATCAGTGAATCCAATCTACTGGGCACGGGGCAGTCGTTGGCCATTGGTCGCTTTAGCAACAGTGACCGCAGCGGTGTAAGCGCCAGCTACGGCAATGACCATTTGTTCGGTAACCACACGGAACTGGACATCAGCTACTCAGATAATTCCGACGGCCATGTGAAGGAGCTGAGCCTGGAACGCCCGTTTTACTCGTTAAACTCGTCTACGGCAGCCGGCATTTACTACCTGCACGAAACCCGTATCGATGAGATTACAAACGCCACCGAAACACTTAACAGCTTTCGCACTGACATAGAAAAAACAGAGGTTTACTACGGCTGGTCACGTGGCTTGATCAATAATACGAGCCGGCGCTGGACCGTTGGCCTGACCGATGACACCACCTCATATTACTATATCGCCGCCACGCAAATAGCACCGCCAATTGATCGTCGACTACGCTATCCGTGGCTTTCTTTTGAATCTATTGAGGATCAATACTGGACAGCAAGAAACGTCTCTCAAATTGGGCGACAGGAAGACATACGCCTGGGCGCGTACTGGTTTGCCCGCGCCGGCTATGCCAGCGATGCTTGGGGTAGTAATGAAAACGCATTGATCTATCACATTCGGCATCAATACACACTCAGCGTAGGCCGCCACCACCTACTGCAAATGACGGGCGGGCTAAACGGCCGGTACAATACTGACCAAAATCGTGCGATCAGCAACTTGCTAACACTCGAAACGCGCTACAACCATTTTATTGACAAGAACAACCGTTGGCATGCGCGCCTTCGCATCGATGTGGCCCACAATATCGATCAGAATGAACAGTTGACCAGCGGCGGTGATGACAACCTGAGAGGGTATCCAAACGACACTCAGCGCGGCGATCAACGTGTTTTGTTCACGGTGGAGCGGCGTCATTTTAGCGATTGGCATATCTTTAACTTGATTCGGGTAGGCGCGGCAACTTATATCGATTTCGGACGAACCCGCGACACACAGACACCCGGTGCAACTAACACGGTTACTTTGGCGAATGTAGGGGCAGGCTTGCGCTTCAGTTCAAGCAAAGCAAGTCAGGGTCGCGTAGTTCACGTCGATATCGCCGCGCCCCTTCGCAATCGCCGTACAGTGGACCGGTACCAGCTACTAATCACGGGTAAAAGCACGTTTTAATACAATGTTATGGCGAATCGCGCGGCACCACACGCAAAATTCCGTCCCCCTCTGTAGCCACGTACAGATAACCGTCAGGGCCTTGACGGATATCCCGCACGCGGCCAATATCCTCAAACAGTCTCGCAGTGGCCGCTACCTGGTCACCGCGCAAACGCACCCACTCGATATAGCCGAATTTTAACGAACCCACCAGTAAGTGCCCCTGCCATTCGGGGTAAAGCCCACTGGTAACAAATGTCATACCGGAAGGTGCTATAGAGGGCGTCCAATAGTGTCGAGGTGACTCGTAGCCTTCGCGAGCCTGCGCCTCGGCAAAGCTCGTGCCGTTGTAGTTGATACCGTAGCTGAGAATAGGCCAACCGTAGTTTGCGCCCGCTTTAACAATATTGATTTCATCGCCGCCACGCGGTCCGTGCTCGTGTATCCAAATGGCACCCGACACAGGATGCCTTGCCATACCCTGGGGATTACGATGGCCATAGGAATAGATCGCCGGCAATGCGCCAGCCTGCCCCACAAATGGATTATCAGTGGGTACACTACCATTGGCGTTAAGCCGGTATATTTTGCCGCCATCACGAGAAAGGTCCTGAGGATTGCTGTCGCGATCTCCTCGATCGCCAATGGAAAAATACAACAATCCATCTTGGTCAAATGCCATACGACTGCCGTAGTGCTGGCCGCTCGCCGAATCAGGTTCGGCTTTGTATAACACTTCCCGCTCGGTCAGCGTATTGCCCACAAGCCGAGCGCGGGCAATTGCGGTATTGCTGCCTAACGCATCGCGTGCCGGGCTGGCATAGGAAAGGTAAAGCCAGCCGTCCGTCGCGAAATTCGGAGAAAGGATGATATCGAGCAAGCCGCCCTGACCATTTACGTGGATATCTGGAAGCCCACCAATGACAGTAAGCTCGCCCTCGGGCGAGAGGCGATATAACACTCCGGGACGGCTTGTCACCAGCATATCGCCGTCGGGCAACCAAGTCATACCCCAAGGCTGGCGTATTTCGCGCGTTACTGTTTCCAGCCGGTACGCGTCCGCGCTGGCGTGAGCGTTGCCACCGCCTGCGTCCGAACGTATACAGGCTAGCAGGCTAAAGCTAATCAACACTATACCAAGCGTTCGCATTGCTCTCTCCCGTTACGTACTCTTTTGTTCTAGCATGTGACGCTACCTAGAACAAGCGTACTACTTACATTACTGAGGACTCGGCACGGCACCAGCTATACAATAGCAGCAACGCGCGCAGCTTCGTGCATAGCACCCTCAATATACGTAACACCGCTGCAATCACCTACAGCATGCACATCAAAGCCCTGTACCTGTAACGCCTCGGCGAGCGCCAAGTTGCCCTGTGCGCCTTGGGCAACAACCACATGGTCAGCCCCCAGCTGTCGGATTTGACCGCGATAATTGCGGTAGGCCACCTTATGATCGCCAATGGTAATTTCCGCCGCCTTACTGATCAGAGTAACACCCGATTCGCGAAGCTCTTCCAGCAACCGTAGTCGGCGCACGAGGTACAATCCAGCGCCCGGACGGCTACTCTGTTCGAGCACCACGACCTGCTTACCGCGATGCGCGAGATACTCGGCCAACTCCAGCCCAACCAGTTCGCCGCCAACAATCACAATCCGCTGGCCTAGAGGCAGCCAGTGTCGGGTGGCGATATTGACCAATTGCCGATGCCTGCTGGCCCCCGTCACTGCGCCGGCTGCCAGCATAAAACGTGAAAAACCATTGAGCTTGCTGCGCAGCGATTGTAGCTTTTCCCCCAAGACCATAGCCCGCATTTCATCGCCACTGAACACAAAAGGCCGATCAGCGCCAGGTATCTCCGGCATCTCTCTGCGTGCGCCGGTGGCAACCACCACAACATCAACTTGCAAACGGCGAAGTACTTCCGGCGTGGCTTCAGTATTGAGATGAATAGCAATTGGCAGAGTTCTAACCTGACGCTTGAGCCAGTCAAGCAACTTACCGTTGGGCTCATAAGCGATAGACGCGAACTGCAACGTGCCACCCAGAACACCACTCTTTTCCAGCAAAGTAACATCGTGCCCGCGCAGCGTAAGCCTGCGCGCAGCTTCCATCCCGCCTGGGCCACCGCCCACCACCGCAATGCACTTCACACTTGTAGCCGGCGCCATTAGATCTTCTGTTTCCGCCGCCGTATCGGGATTGACCGCACACTTCACGGGTGACTCGAGATAAATCTGACTAACGCAACAGTAGCAGTACACGCAAGGTCGAATATCCTGCGGCCGTTGCTCCGCAAGTTTGCGCGGCAAGTGCGGATCGGCCAGTAACTTCCGCCCCATACCCAAGAAATCAAAATGACCTTGGCCGATATGTTTACTAGCGGCTTCCGGTTCGATACGACCCGATGTAATGACTGGAATACTCAGACCTTGCTTTATCGCTGTCGCATTGGCAACCAGTCGTTCGGGGGTATGTGGGATATTGGATTCTGAATGCAACGCACCACGAGAAGTATCGTGGTATGCACTAACAGTGATCGCATCCACTCCTGCCTGCTCAGCCATTTGCGCAACGGCTTTGGCATCTTCCAGAGAAATGCCGTCGGGCTGACCGAATTCCTCGGAATCAAGCTTGCACCAAACCGGAAACCCGCGCCCCACTTCGGTACGTACTGCCTCGATGACTTCCAGCAGCAGACGGGCTCGATTTTCCAGCGAACCACCGTATTCATCGTCGCGCTGATTGGTCAAAGGCGACAGAAACTCAGAAATGATGTAACCGTGGCCACCATGAATTTCCAGGCCATCCATACCCGCTTCACACACACGGCGCGCGGCCTGCGCAAATTGTGCCACCAGAGAAGCAATGTCATCGTGGGTCATCGGATGCAATTTTACGTCGAGCTTTTGCGAGGTAGCCGAGCGTGGAATTTCCTCCTTGAGCATACCCGCCTCAAGATCGCTCTGTTTGAACACAGGCATCGACGGGATCCACACTGGACGCCCGGCTTTCATGTCTTCTACACCAACCAGTCCACCAAAGTGAAGTTGGGCAACAACTTTGGCATCGTGCTTGTGCACAGCATCCGCCAGGGCTTTTAATCCCGGGATAAAGCGATCATCTGAAATCGCGACTTGGCGCGGCTGATTGCCACCATGTGGCCACGCCACACCGGCAACCCCCAAGGTAATCAACGCCGCACCGCCCTTGGCATGTTCTTCGTGGAAGGCTCGAATCTGTTCGCCACAATGTCCATCAGGTTCAGCGAGATTGACCCCCATCGCCGTTACAAACATGCGGTTTTTCAAGGTCAGGGTACCAATTCGACCCGGCTGGAGGAGATAGTTGCAGTTATCTAACATCGACGTAATCTGTCCTTTATAGCCCTGTTCGCCGTTTAAGCAGCAGAGATCAGAAATTGTCCATACCATTTACGGAAACGGTTAAAGGGACCATCGCCATCACACAACATAGGTTTTGCCAGGTAACGTTTGTGCGCCCAGATGATACGGTCCTCGTCCATCTGCTTGCGAATATCATCGATGATGGCCTGGCCAACGCGACTAGCAGTTTTTCCTGCATCCGCGCGTTGTATGAAGGCATATTTCGCAATCGATTTTTCCGGTGCTATCGGTGAGATATTGGCCATCAACACGGTTTCACAAATGCCACTAAATCTCACCAACGCAATCCCCGGACCAATACTGCTGTTCTCAATACTGCCGTGCACGGTACCTTTAGGCGTGTGCATTTCAGTTTCAAGAAAACCATAGCGTTTGTGTTCATCAAAGGTCATCTCAGTTGGCGTAGGCACGTCAGCCGTGCCATGCACGAAGAAGAAGTGCGCCGAGTCTACGGCGTTCTCACCAATCTCCTGCATATGGGTATCTATCTCCCACTCGTAGGTCTTCAGCTCGCCCCACTCGGCATTGTCTGCGGCCGCCTCTGGTATGGCTTCTGGCTCGAAGGTCGGCTCGATACCCTCAGGGTGATACCACACGTAAATACACTGATTCAGTTCACGCACCTGCCAGTTCTTAATTACCTTTTCACAGCGCGCCACTTTAGGCGGGGGATTATTAGCATAAGGCACCTTGGTACATACGCCATCGCCGTTGTACTCCCACCCATGAAAAGGGCAGACAATGCTTTCGCCCTTCACCTGCGAACCGCCGCCTGCCTGATCGCGTATGCCATAACCCAAATGGGCACCCATATGCGGGCAATAGGCATCCAGTACTTTTGCTTCACCAGACTCGGTGCGAAAAATAACCAGCTCCGTATCAAAATATTCCAGTGGTTTTGATTCCCCAGCGACCAGCTCGTGAGAATACAACACCTGAAACCAGCCATAGGGCATCGGCAGAGGAACACGTGTTTTCATTTCCACCTCCTTAACCGCGAATAGCGCCGCCGCCATCCACAGACAGCAGCTGACCAGTAATGAAGGACGCTTTGTCAGACGCCAGGAACGCCACCGCCTCGGCAATTTCTTCCGGTTCGCCGAGCCGATTCATGACGGCAACCTTCTTCAGGCCCTCGGCCATTTTGGGCTGCTCCTCGAAATACTTTTCCAGCCCCGGAGTACGAATCACGCCGGGAGAAATGGCATTAATTCGAATGCCTTGCGCACCGTACTCTGCCGCCGAACTTTTGGTCAGAATATTCACCCCACCTTTGGCGCTCGCATAGGCCGTGTTGTAAGCCTGCCCGCGCAGGGATGCGTTGGAAGAAATATTGACGATAGCGCCACCGCCCTGCCCCAGCATAGTTTCAATTTCGTACTTCATGCACAACCAAGTGTTGGTCAGGCACATCTCCAGTGTCTGATCGAACACTTCTTTCGTGAACTGGTGAATAGGGCCACTACCGCGACTCACTGCCGCGTTGTTGCAGGCAACATCGAGCCTACCGAAGGCCGCTACCGTATCGGCAACCATCTGCTTCACCTGATCTTCCCGGGTAACATCCACCTTGAGGAAAATGGCTTCGCCGCCCGCTTGCTGTATAAGCTCAACGCACTCCTGACCATAGTCCTCGTTAAAATCGGCTACGGCGACCTTGGCACCTTCGCGGGCCAGCGTCTGGCTTATTGCCCGGCCGATACCGGAACCACCGCCAGTGACAAGAGCCGCTTTATTCAGAAGTAATTTACTCATAGCACTCAATTCTCAACAGGTTTTAATTGGACAAGATAGGAATACACACCAACGCGAATCATGACCGGCACCATGGCACCGGCAATCAGTCCGGCCCATACACCTTTGGTCGCCGCAAATACCTGCGGGCTCAGCAGATCTACCTGGAGCAGCGCAAAAATCACCGCGGTGGGAGGTACGAACAGACTGGCGCCAACCAAACCAAGCATCAACGATGCCAGTGCAAGATGGCGCTGGCCCAGAAACAAAAGGAATCGGCTGTAGGCGCTTTCCGGTAGGGTGTCCGGCAGCAATTCTCCCTGCTTCAGCTTACGCCGGGTAAGCGGCACCACGATCAGCGTAACGATAAAAAGCAGAATCAGGCCAGTGGCAAAAAAATCCACCAACAAGCCGTGGCCGCCCCACACCGGAATAGCGTCTTTGGTGCGAACGAGATACCAGGCAATCACGCCATTGAATACACAATTGGTGATACCATTGGTGCACGCCTCACGGCGAATGTGGGTGGCAAATTCGGCGGCCATAGCCAGCCCTCCGGTTATAAACTGTTTTGGTTTTTACACAGTGTAGTCAAGCCCCGGCTGGCCAACAGCACAAATTGACGCGTTTTCACCAGCATTTAAGTTCGCTGCAGCAAGTCATTCTTATAATTGAAAAAGCACGGGATGCTATGAGCAATAACAAGGAACATCTCACCCCGGCGGGAAAATTCCAGCGCCTGCTGGACTATCTTGAAAAGATTGGTCTGGACGCCGAGGGGCTGGCGCACGCTGCGGGGCTGAGCAAGTCCGAAATCGATGCTCTGGACAGAAACACCGGCGTCTCCAGCTACCGCTATTCGCGCCTCTACGAGATCGCTGCCCAGGATATGCAGCGTCTTGATATGGCGCTGCCATGGGGCGCCGGCATAGGCACGGACGTATTCCGATTCATGTGCTACAGCGTGATCACCTGCCATACTCTGCGCGAAGCCCTGCATCGCGCCGCCCGTTTTGAGCGGATGATGCAACCCCAAACCGGCCATCGGATCGAATTGATTGAAGAGGGCGAGATGGCCGCTCTGCACTACCTCATTAACAGCGACGCCGCCAACCGCACCTACGCCCCGGAAGAATGGGATCGAACCCTCTATATCGACACTGTGGCCAAAGCCTCCGGGCTGCGCATCTGGTATGTATTCATGGGCTGGCTGATCGGCCGCAATATCGATCTGGATCGCGTCACCATTTCGGCCCCAAATATTTCAGAACCCTATGCTGAGAGCCTGCGCAGCGTGTTTCAGGTCAATGTCGATTTCGACGCACCACTCACAGCTCTTTACTTTACCGCCAGCCAGCTCGATAACCACATGGTGCATACTCCCGAGTCGCTCGATGAATTTCTCGACAATGCTGTATATACCATGATCGTTCAGGACAGCCGGCCTGCCAGCACCGGCGCAGCCATCAAATCACTGCTCGCCAAATCACCTACCGGTGCGCCGCCCACCTTTGAAGCCATGGCAGATTTTCTACACCTGTCACCGTCGAGCCTGCGCCGGCGACTGCAAAAAGAAGGTACCAGCTACCAAGAACTGAAAGATCGCTACCGGCGCGATCTGGCTATTCGTTATCTTCGCGACGAGAAGCTGAAGATACATGAGATAGGCGAAATGCTTGGCTTTCTCGAACCGAGCTCGTTTATCCGCTCTTTCAAAGGCTGGACGGGGATGACACCGAAGCAGTTTCGGAATCAGGCTGAAGAAGAGTAGTGTTTCGCGGGCAGTGCGCCCGCAAACGAGTTATCGGTTTTTGTCCGCCATATGCTGCGCAATCAAACTTAACTCTGCCGCCTTGAAGCAGTGCGCCTGCGTCATGGCGTTTTCTGTTCGGTGCATGCAATCCAGTATCATCTGCCCAAAGAACGGAAAGCCCGATTGATTCAGGCATTCGCGCTCTTGCACGGATTCTCCGTTGACCGAAATCAATAGAGAGGACGGTGCCTTGCGCGCCACATCAAGATACTTGCGCAATTCCAGCGTACCCAGAGTGCCAACAATAAACGTGCGACCATCACCCCATGTTGGTAAGCCCTCCGGAGTGTACCAATCCACCCGACTGTAAAACGAAGCGCCGTTGTCGGCGGTCAGGGACATTTCGCCAAAGTCTTCCAGCTCCGGATAGTCCGGGTTATTGAAGTTTTCCACTCTGGCAAAATTTACGGTTGCGTCCGCGCAGCCCGTATAAGTTAAAAACTGTTCAACCTGATGCGAACCGATATCCGTCAGAATACCGCCGTAACTGGATTTCCGGAAAAACCAGTCCGGTCGGGTAGATGCAGCCAACCGGTGTGGGGCCAGATTGACCACCTGCAATACTCGGCCTATGGCGCCGTCTGCAATCAGCTCACCCGCCATCCACGCAGCATCGTTATGCAGGCGCTCGGCATAATAAACCAGATACTTGCGACCAGTCTCTGCCACTGTGTGTTTAACGTCGCTTAACTGATCAAGCGTGGTAAAGGGTGATTTGTCGGTAAAGTAGTCCTTGCCTGATTTGAGCACCTGCAAGCCAATCCCGGCACGACGGTCCGGTACCGCCGCCGCCGCCACCAACTCGATACTGTCATCACCCAATATCTCGTCAAAACTGGCAACAGCCTGCGCCTGCGGAAAGCGCTCCAAAAACCAGGCGAGTCGCTCTGGATCAGGCTCAAATACTTTGGTCAGTTCGGCACCGGCATCACACAAGCCGTTACACTGACCGAGAATGTGTCCGTGGTCCAGAAAGGCCGCCGCAAACTTGAATTCCCCAGGTGCTACAACCGGCTCGATATCGGCTGACGGCGCGTAGCTCGCACCATCCTTGATATTAGTCACATCACGCTCCGCTCAGTTTCACAATCGTGGTGTAGATCACACTGGCCAGCACCGTTGCAATGCACATCAACATGGCGACATTGAATACAATACGCCGCTGCCCCCGTGGCATATCCGTTCCCAGATAGCTCTCGGAATTATTGAGCCAAAACCAGCCGAGGTAGGCTACCGGTAGCAGGAAACCACAGATCGCTGAAGTCGGCAGAATGACATAGGGGCCCATACTCGACCACAGGAAAACTCCTAACACTGCTGGCGTGGGGAGTAGCAGTGCCAGCTGGTAGCGTCGTGAATGATGCTCCCAGCCAAATAACTCAGCGGCAGCTGAGCCGCAGCAAAGCATATGCATGACCAGAGAGCCTGCGGCCATACCCAATATGCCGAGACTAAAGATCAGCCTTGAGCCAAGTTCACTGATCCCTGCTTCCGCAAACAATCGGGTTGCGGTTTCGGGATTCAGGCGGCCAGTTAGCGTAGCCTCACCGCCATGCAAAACACCAGCAGCGGCAATAGACATTAAGCCCGTAACCAACAGATACGGCAGCACAAGACCAATAACAATATCGTAGCGGGCCAGTTCACGATGGGCGCGCCCCCAGTTGCGGTTGAGCAAGGTATATCCATAGACAAACGTCATGTTGATACCCACCGCTGTACCAAGTGCGGCCATTACGGTCACCAGACCGTCACTGTCGCTCGGCAAGCTGGTGGGAATATAGCCCCGCCACACCGCGGACCAGTCCACCTGCCCCTTGAGGCTGGATTCAATCACCACCCAGGCAAAACAGGCTACGATAAGCCCCGACAGAATCTTGACTGCATTTTCAAACAGAAATACGGTGCGACCGCCACGACCGTAATGCCAGGCTGTCGTCGCACAGACGCCCCAGACGATTACCGCGAGTACGAAAAGGTATATTTCCCGCTGCACGCCGCCGTCGGATCTTATATCAAAACCGATGACGACGCTGATCAGCTCCTCGAACATGCCAGCGCTTAGCGGATAATGGGAGAAGCCCCAAATAATACTCGACAGCAGGGCCGATACCGCCCACAGCCAAGCAAGTGAGGGATGCACATGTTTGCGAAAAGCCTGGTAAGGCCTTTCTTCAGTTGACAGCGTCTGATGGGATAACGCAAACAGCATGATACAACCAATCAGCATGGAGACCGGCTGCACCCACAACAGTTCGTAGCCGTATACCGCACCTAAAGTAAGAGACGTAATGGCTGAGCCGCCCCCAAGCGTCATGGCGCCCTGCAGCCAGCCGGGGCCGCTGAGTTTCAGATAGTTCCAGGCGCGACCCGGTGCGGGCATGTCGGCAATACGTGCCAGCTGGCTCTGTTCGTTCATCAGCGGTAGCTCTTGTCCATATCAATGGTAACCTCAATATCTTGCCGTTCCCGCAGTTGCGATTGCTGGATTCGCTCATCCAGCGCCGCCTGGTAGATAGCTGCATCCGGCGGACATGCCACGGCCTGGCCTTGCCAATGCGACAAGAGAATGGCGTTAGCTATGCCCAGCGAGTTGAGTCCATCAGCCGCCGGCGCGATCAGCGTTTCGCCGCGCTCAATGGCAGCAACAAAATTATTCAGTATCTCGGCGTGCTGATTGTTGTTTGCGTCCTCCGGCGTAATGTCTCGCGACCGAACCTGAGGCACACCAAACATATCCCTAGTGGAACGACAGTACTCAGCCACCGAAGTCTGATTGTCATGCAACACGATACGCTGGCCGTCAAACGTAAGGCTGGCGCGATCACCTACAATATCAAGCCGGTTGAAACCGGGCGCCTCACCGGTAGAACCAATGAAGGTTCCACTGGCACCATTCGCGTAGGTGAAATAAGCGGTCACTTCGTCTTCCACTTCAATGGGGTGATATTTTCCCATCGAGCAGAAACCGTACACTGATTCGGGAATGCCGCACAACCACTGAAAAATATCGAGGTTGTGAATGCACTGATTCACTAACAGCCCGCCGCCCTCGCCTTTCCACGTGGCGCGCCAATCGCTGACTGCAAAATATACGTCGGGGCGAAACCAGTTGGTCATGGTCCAGTGGGTGCGCTTTATTTCGCCCAGCTCACCGGCATCAATCACCGCTTTGATGGCTTTAAACACCGGCGAACAGCGTTGGTTCAACATCAATCCAAATACCTGATCCGGCTGCGCCGCCGCCAACATTTCCTGCGCTTCGTGATTACTCAGCGCAATCGGCTTTTCCATCATCAGGTGCAAACCCGATTGCAGAACCGCCAACCCCATTTCCCGATGATAAAAAGTGGGCGAGGCCACCAGTACTGCATCACATGCACCGCTGCCAATCAGATCACGATAGTCGGAAAAGTGCTGTGCCCCCTCCGGTAGTTCGTCAGGCACTGTGCGCGAACAGATGGCGCTGACAGTACATCCCGGCACCGCACCGCTGACCACATTCTGAATATGCTGGCGGGCAATATTACCCAGACCGATCACGCCCAGTCGTACTGTCACTTGACCTTCTCCACTCGATTTTCAGCGCCACCGCGAACGATGTACAGCGCATCCACATTTCCTTGCTTGTCGACCTCAAAGCGGAATTCCAGAGCTTCGCCGCCCTGCTCAGCCATAAAACGGTGTTCGCCGATGTTTTTGAGCACCGTATCGCCATACATGGGCGCTGCCGCCACCAGCTGGCCATCTTCGATACTGAAGGTAAAGGTAATGAAACTGATTTTGTATTTCCCGAGGTACTTATCCAGCGGCGAGGCATAGGGCACCTCACGAATGGACTTTGCAGTCCAGGGCGAATTGCGCGCGGGCAATGACAAGATTTCGCTCACCTGCGCGATCGTTGGCGCATCCGCTGCATTACTGCCCAGACGCCGAAGATGAATCAGCAGCCCCGTCAGCGTTTCCGCATCCAACCCCGGAAACTGGCGATGTCCAGGCATCACCCCATTCCAGATTTTGCCGTTAACTTCGATCTCCCCCTGCATGCCATCAAGCACAATACGAGTCAGCCACTCCACCGGGCCGGTGACCCATTGCGAGCCGGCAAGCTCCGGCGCCAGACCGGCCACACCCTGTCCTTTGTCGCCGTGGCAGCTGGCACAGTGGCTGTAAAAGGCCTTTCCCTTTTCCAGCAGAGCTACCTGCTCGCCCGTCAACGGCGCCTTGCCACCAGCCATTTCGTCGCCTTCCCAGGTGAAAGCCCGGCGTGCATCGATGCGGGCAAGCCATAGAGGGTCATCTCCGGCCAGAGACTTGTCAGTGAACAGCGCGGGCGCCTGATCCAGCATTAATGGTTCGTCAAATGAGCGCGCAGCTTTTTTCAGGCCTTCAAGCATAGCAATCTGTCGCCACTGCTTATCCTCGCGCTGGGCGTTAATCTGCGCCAGCAACGCAATCAGTTTATCTGTGCCCTGCCCGGCCGCCGCAGCCCGCTGACTCATGTAGGCGCCAGCCACCAGATCCCGCAAGGCAGCTTGATTGGCCGCTGTCTGTGTCAACGCCAATGACAGTAGCTGTTCAAGTATTGCCAACTCGACACCAGCACTGGCACGCACAACGGCTTCACGGCGAAACACGTCCTGGCCATGAGCCTGCAGCTGCTGCAATAACCGATGTTGCACCGCCATATGCTGATTATGCGACGTCAACGCATTGAGCCACGCCAATGCGCTGGCAGTGTCACCAAGGTCCTCGGCCGACAACCCCAGCAACTGATCAATATCCAGCAAGCGCCCCCCGGCACGCAATGCCTGCCGGGTCACTATGTTCTGCTTGCGTTCAATGGCTTTCACCACTGTGTCGGCATCGAGCACCTGCTGCGCTTCAAGCGCCCACAGTGCGTGCACTACCGCAAGTTGATTGGATGCATCTGCCACCAACATCTTTAACGGTTGAACTGCATTTGCATCCGCGCCCAGCAGGCGCTGCGCTGTATCGCGCACCCACGGCGTGCTGTGGCCAAGCGCCGCTATGCGCTGCTCAACAGATGCTAAAGCCAGATTCGGCGCCTTCAATTGCGGTGATTCCGTATGGGTGATACGCCAAATGCGCCCCTGTCCCAAGGGCTTTTCGAGACCGCGCGCTTTGATTTGAGCTTTCAGCTCATCGGTGAGAAAGGCTTTGTGCTGGATAATGCCGCGATACATATCGATCACATATAGCGCACCGTCCGGCCCGACTTTCAGATCCACCGGCCGAAAACGCTCATCCGTGGAGGCAAAGAATTCACGCTGCCCCCAATGCCTGTCGGGATAGGTAACATGCTCCGCTTTGACTGAGAATTCATTCAGCCCGGCTCGCAGTTGAACAATGGCGTTAGCTGCCGGCTCCGGCACAAAAATATCCTGCCAGTAGTCTGAAGGAAACTGACCTCCACGATAAACCGCCAAGCCGCTGACAGCTGTTGGTGCTTTCAGTCGTCCATCATCTCGTAGCACACCATCAAGATAGGCACGATTTACACCCGTATTCACGCGAATACTGAACACTTCGTCATCGATACTAATTTGCTCACCCAACCCGGCGCTGACACCATTCAGGCTGTGACCAGGAAAATAATCGCCGGTGAGAAAATTGGAATTGGTGTTGTAGTACAGCCGCCCCTGATTATCCTGACTGATACCCCACTGGCCACGAGCCAATGTCTTTTCTACCTGAAGTTCGCCGTTGAAAAAGCGAAAACGACGTTCGGATTTGGCGTTGTACAGCCAATTATCCAGCCCCTGCATCAGACCGTTTTCTAAGTGCTCCATGCTGACACGCTCGTAGTCTGTCGCGTAATCAGCAACTTTACGTTTATTCTCGCAACGCGATTTACCCTGAATATCCGGGCATAGCCAGAGATTGGGCGGTTCCCCCACCAACAGACCTTCATTGACCACGGCAACGGCTCGCGGCAGCACCAACCCGTCGAGAAACACCTCACTGCGGTCCATCTGGCCATCGCCATTTGCATCCAGCAGCATTACTACTCGACCGATCGGCTTGTCTTCGCCTGTGCCTTCAGTGTCTGGCATAAAGCCGCGCATCTCCACCACAAAAAGACGACCGGATTCGTCCCACGCCATCGCTACCGGGTCGACCACCAAGGGTTCGGCTGCCACCAGTTCTACCGAAAATCCCGGTGCGAGCGTAAAGCCCGCAAGGGCCTCTACCGGTGTCAGCGCAGGTGCGGGTGGCGTTTCCACCGCCAGATACACTGGCACTTTTTC
>NZ_JBFJTH010000017.1:0-35612 GCF_041625495.1 Litorivivens sp.
ACTCCAGCCACCGTCCAGCGCAATCGTCTGGCCATTGATATAACTGCCCTCTTTCGACGCCAGAAAAAATACCGTGGCGGCAACATCCTCCACAGTGCCCTCGCGGTCACAGGGCGTCAGCTCATGATTAATACGGCGGAATGGTTCAGCGTCCCATGCAGCATCGGTCATTTCGGTGCGAATAACCCCTGGGGCAACCACATTGCTGCGAATACCCGCCGCACCGTACTGACAGGCAAAGGCCTGCATCATGCCGATCATGCCGGCCTTGGCCGCGCAATAGATACCGCCATCCAGACCGCCCAGCATGCCAAAGACCGAACCGATATTAATAATGGAAGATCCCGGTTTCATTACCCGCAGCGCTTCACGCCCGAAACGAAATGGCGCTTTCAGGCTGGTATCAATGACCTCGTCGATGGTTGCATCGTCAGTCTCCGCAGGTGGCGCCCACTTGCCGGCGCCCGCATTGTTTACCAGGCAATCAAGTCGTCCAAAGCGCTCCATGGCGGCGTCGACCGCCCGTTGCGGTGCATCGGTTGCGGTAACATCCGCAACCACAGTTGCAACGTCAGCCACGCCCTTCATATCGGCCACTAACTTATCGAGGCGGTCCTGGCGTCGGGCAACAGCCACAATATTCCATCCGTTACGCGCAAAATAGCGAACAATTGCATCGCCTATGCCTGCACTGGCACCTGTGACCAGCACCACCGGTTTGTCAGAATTGTTTGCCATTATCTGTCAGGCCTCCGTTCAGGATTTTATTTGCGACTTGCTGACCGATTCTAGGACGTATCGGTAGCCGCCGACGACCACTTCACCACTGCAGTGCAGTTGAGGGCATTTTGTAGCTCCGTTTCAGGCTAATCGACGGTGCGCTGCTAGCAAACCCAGCTCGCTTGCACTAACTGTCGAAACCGTGACACGACAAGTCGGGAATCCCTTTGGTGCTTATAGTTTGATGACCTTCATCCTGTGATGCCCCTGCCAAAAGGAAGAGCACCATGTCTTTTGAGTTGAATCGGCGCCTGGCCGCAAAACGCGAGTCTCTGCCTACGTCAGCCACCGTTGATGCGGTGAGCGCCGCTATTATTCGTGGCGCGCTGGAAACCGTATGCTTCGAAGCAGCCACGCATCTGGGGCGCGCCGCCTCGTCGCCTATTATCAACCAGTCTAACGAGCGCAATGCCAGTGTCATCGACGCACATGGTCGCTTGGCTTCGGGTTCTATCGGCACCCCACATCTGACTTTTGTATCGCAACTAACGGTTCGCTATGGGTTGGAAAAACTGGAAGAGTATGACTGGGGACCGGGTGATGTTTTCCTTGGCAATGACCCGGATTTCGGTGGCGGCCACCTACCCGACTACAACGTATACGCGCCGGTATTCGACGACCGCGGTGAACTGGTACTGATTCAAGCGCTGCAGGCTCACCAGGGCGACACTGGTGGAAAGGACCCCGGTGGCTTCACTCTTGAAGCTACTGACATTTTCACTGAGGGGCTGGCCATACCCTGTGTAAAACTGGTTCACCGCGGTGAGAAGCGCAAAGACATTATCAAGCTTATTGAACGCAATAATCGCTTCGCCTCCTTCTCGGGCGATCTGGCCGCCATGATCAGCGGCGTGCAATTGGGCGTTCGTCTGCTGGACGACGTTATTGAGAAATGGGGGGCTGACTCAGTTAAAGCTGCCATCAATTACAACATTGAACACACTGAAAAATGCTTCCGCGACGAAGTGACTGCCTGGCCCGATGGCACCTATGAAGCCGATGTATTTATCGATCACGACACTCAGGGCACTAAAGACGTCAAAGTACATGTCGCGTGCAACATCGAGGGCGACCAACTCACCGTCGACCTGACCGGCACTGACGATCGTCAAGAGCTGGTAGGCGTGTGGAACACTTTCGCTAACAGTCGCGGCTATGTGATGACCCAGCTGTCGGCGATGGTTGACCCCGGCATTATCAAAAACGAAGGCCTGTTCAACGCCGTCGATATCATTATTCCGGAAGGCTGCATCGCGCATCCACCACCCAACAAACCAGCTGCCCTGGGTTCGTTCCACCCGGCCTGCGAAATCACCGAGGCAGTATGTGTAGCGCTGTCAGAAGTGGTACCAGAACGCGCTGCGCCGCAGGTGTATAAAATTGGCATGCCCAACGCGGTTATCTGGTTTGACGAAAACGGCATGATGCAGATGGATCAGGGAGTGGACGCACGCTCGATGGATGCCTCTGCGGTACAGGGGATCGATGGCTGGGGCTCCTGCCCCGTGTCGCTGGGCAATCTGCTGCTTTCGGAGGCCGAAGAAGCCGAGGCGCGAGGCCCCGTTATCAACCTCAGTCGGGAAATGACCACCGATGCTGGCGGCGCCGGTCAATGGCGGGGACAGCCGGGCAGCCTGAATGTAAAAAAAGTGCTGCAACCCACCATGGCCACCGCGTGGATGGTTTCATCTGCCCACCCAATGAACGGCATGTGCGGCGGCGATCCCGCCAGCCCCTACACAAACCATTTTGAAGTGGGCACACCGAACGAATACAAAATTGACCTGACGATGCAGGCTCAACTACCGGCCAATGCAGTGATCGCTTATCAGCACGGCGGCGGCGCCGGCTTCGGCTACCCCTGGTTGCGCGACCCGGAAGCCGTGAAAGAAGACGTACTGGACGACTATGTGAGCATAGAAGGCGCTAGGGAAAAATACGGTGTCGTATTGACTGGCTCACTGGATGACTACGATCTAACGGTGGATTTAGCCGCGACCCAGGCGCTGAGGAAAGAGATGGCTGCCGCGAAAGGAGTTAATCCATGAATTACCGCGTTGGTATAGATATTGGTGGCACATTTACCGACTTCGCACTATTGAAAGGCACGCAGGTTATTGTGCACAAGAATCTGAGTACGCCTGAAGACCGCTCCATCGGGGTAATGACCGGACTGGATACGCTGGCTCAGAAAGAAGGTTTGAGCCTCGCTGATTTTCTCAGCCAGTGCGACGCAATCGTGCACGGCACGACCATTGCCGATAATACGTTGATTGAAATGGACGGCGCTGTCACCGGCCTCATAACCACCGAAGGCTTCCGCGATGAACTCGAATACCGTCGCGGTTTCAAAGAAGATATTTGGGACACACGTTTGGCGCCGCCCAAACCCATTGTGCCACGACGTCGCCGACTAACCGTACCGGAACGCATACTGTACGATGGCTCGGTTTACAAAACGCTGGACGAGGGGGCGGTACGCGAATGCTGCCGCAAGCTCAAAAAACAGAAAGTTGAATCCGTTGCAATATCGCTGATCTTTTCGTTTGTAAACCCGTCTCATGAAAAGCGTGTAGCCGAGATAGTCGCCGAGGAAATGCCTGGCGTGCATCTCTCCACTTCCCACGAAGTATTGCCGCGTGCACCTGAATACGACCGCACTAGCACCACAGTTGTAAACGCCTACGTAGCACCACGGGTTACTTCCTACCTCGAAAAACTGGTGAGCCGGCTACAACAAGGCGGCTACAAGAATCAGCTCATGGTAATGCAGGCCAGTGGCGGCGTGATGACCAAAGAGTATATCGAGGGTTCACCCATTCGGGTATTGGCTTCAGGCCCGGCCGGTGGTGTGATCGGCTCAGCCCATGTGGGCAGCAAAAAAGGCTATCCCAACATCTTATGTGTCGACATGGGCGGCACCTCCTACGATATATCCGTCGTCGCGAACGGCAATGCGCCAGCTATCGCTGGTTGGAATATGCACCACCGCAACCTCGTGGGTGTACCCATGGTGCAGGTGGAAACGCTCGGCGCAGGTGGCGGTTCTATCTGTCATATCAACAACGGTGAGTTGCAGGTTGGCCCTGCATCCGCCGGCTCTGACCCAGGCCCTATCTGCTATGGTCGCGGCGGACAAAACCCCACCGTAACCGATGCGCTGCTGATGCTGGGCGTGCTATCAGCCGATTCAGAATTTGCTGGCGGCAGTTTCTCGCTGTCGGCAAAGGGCGTGCGCGAAGCCTTTCACTCAATCGGTGAGCGACTCGGCAGCAGCGCGGAAGAGATAGCCTTCGACGCCTGGCGGCTGGTAAACGCCAATATGATTCAGGCCATTCGTCGCACCACCGCCGGCAAAGGCATCGACCCGAAAGACATGGTAATGCTGGCATACGGGGGCAATGGTGCCGCATTTGCCGCGGTGCACGCCGAAGCGCTGGGTATAAACAGGGTACTGATACCCAAAGCCTCGCCCACTTTTTCGGCGCTCGGCACACTCGTTGCCAAGCCGAGTATCGACGAAGAACGCTCGTTTATCTGCCCTGCCAATGCACCAGATCTCAAAAAACTGCGCCAGCTATGGGAAGAACTGGAGGCGCGCGCGGTGAAATACTTTGCTGATGCCAATTTCCGCCAGTCAGAAATTCAATCTACCTACCAGATGAATATGCGCTATCGCGGTCAGAACTTCGCGTTGACGTTTGATATGGGACAGAACGATCTGAGTTTTCTTGATGACAACTTGGGTGGCAAGGCGATTGCTGCGTTTAACGAACGACATATGGCGGAATACGGCCATGTTCGCGACGAGGAAATTCCAGAAATCACCGGTGTGCGGCTGGCAACGTCCGTCGACACGCCAGCGCCCGTGGTAGACAGCGGCTTTACCACCACTGCCTTTGACGCAGAACACACCACTATCCGCAAAGTGAATTTAGGGCAAGGCTATCAGGACACGCCGATTCACCGCGGTGTAAATTTGCGTCCCGGTCACCGTATTACCGGCCCGGCTGTGATTGAGGAAACGTTCACCACTATCGTGGTCTATCCGGGGTGGATTGCGGTGCTTGATGATGCGTGCGACTATGAATTACGGCTACAGAGCGTGTGACCATTCATTCAGCCGCCTCCCATACTTGGCACATCGCCTAACGCTGCTGTACTACAGCAGCCTATAGCGGCCTTCAATTGCAAGGTGCCCGGACTGCTAACGCAGCGACCAGCTCTCGTCGCGCTTGATGGCGCGACCATCTTTCTCCAGCTTTAATAGATGCGCTAACAACGAATATTGCGCTACCGGGTGCAACGACGGATCAACATCGTCATAAACCGGCACCACCAGCTCTTCCAAGGTCACACGATCAAAACCGGATAGCTTTTCCACCACTTTGGCTTCGCGTTTGAGCCGGTGACCAATCAGGTACTCCAACTCTTTTGCCGGTTCCGGAATCAAACCGCCGTGTCCGGGGGCGATATACGCCAGTGGATACTCAAGCATCCGGCGCAAAGACTCAATGTAATCCTTCATATCGCCCGCAGGCGGAATGATTACCACTGTTGAGCCCTGCATCACATGGTCACCGGTAAACAACAAACCACTGCGCTCATGCAGGTAGCAAAAGTGATTTCCCACGTGTCCCGGCGAATAAATGGCTCGAAGCGTTTCGCCATCCACCGCAATGGCTTCATCGTGCTCTGGCTCCCGATCGGGCGCGAAGCTCTCGTCCTGAAAACCGTCCTGCTCAATTACGGAGCCGATAATCGACGCACCGGTACGCTCACGCAGCAGTGCGGCACACGGTGAATGATCGGGGTGCGTGTGGGTGGTGACTATTTGCACCACCTCGCCACTGAGCTCGTCCACTGCCCGCAGAATTGCCTCGCAATGGGCAGGCTCCGCCGGGCCTGGATCAAGCACCGTGATCTCTTTACGGCCCAACAGATAAGTATTGGTGCCCGGCCCTGTCATCACCCCCGGGTTCGGTGCTACTACCCGGTGTATACCCGATGCCAGTTCTATGGCCTTGCCGTGGGTAAAATCATTCATAACTCAGACAAGTTGCTTGATGGGCACGTTCGGGTTTACGTCCGCGTCATAATCCACGCCGTCCAGCTCAAAGCCAAACAGACGCATGAATTCGTGCTTGTACCCGGCAAAGTCAGTCAGCTCACGCAGGTTGTCAGTGGAAACCTTAGCCCACTGCGCGGCTACCGCTTCCTGAATTTCCGGACGCAGCTCCAGATGGTCTTGTCGCAGACGGCCTTCATCATCAAGACGCGGCGATGCGCTATAGAGGTTATCTTTAAACAGGCCGTAAATCTGCTCGATACAACCCTCATGACTACCGTCGGCCTTCATTTGTTTGAAAAGCAGCGCCAGATACAGCGGCATGATGGGAATCGCCGAGCTGGCTTGGGTAACGACCGCTTTCAGTACCGATACCCTGGCATCCCCGCCTTTTCCAGCTAGCTTTTTGCGGATATCCACCACACGGCGATCCAGGTCCTGCTTGGCCTGACCGATCGTACCGTGCCAATAAATATCCCAGGTTAACTTCTCGCCCAAGTAGGTATAGGCAGTTGTTTTGGCACCGGCTGCCAGTACCCCGGCTTCATCCAGCGCGTCAATCCACATCTGCCAGTCTTCACCGCCCATAACCGCCACCGTGTTGTCTATTTCTTCCTGATTCGCCTGCTCCAGGGAAACGTCCTCAACGATCTCCTTGTCAGTATTGACACCGCGCTGGGTCACACTTTTGCCAATCGGCTTGAGGGTAGACCAGTGCACTTCACCGGTTTTCGGGTGCTCGCGGCGTGGTGCGGCCAGGCTGTAAACCACAAGATCTACCTGACCCAAATCTGCCTTGATCTGAGCGATGGTTTTGTCTTTCAGCGCGTCAGAAAAAGCGTCACCATTGATACTCTTGGCGTACAGGCCATCGGCCTCGGCAAACTTGTGGAAGGCCGCCGAGTTATACCAGCCAGCGGTGCCCGGCTTCTTGTCCGTCCCTTCTTTCTCAAAAAAGATGCCCAGCGTTGACGCCCCGCAACCAAAAGCGGCTGTAATCCGCGACGCCAGGCCATATCCGGTGGACGCCCCAATCACCAAAACACGCTTGGGGCCGTTATCGATCGCGCCCTGTGCCTTTACGTAGTCGATTTGTTCTTTGACATTCGCCTCGCAGCCAACCGGGTGGCTGGTGACACACATAAAACCGCGTACGCGGGGTTTGATGACCATGCAGCTTATTCCTTTTACAATGAGCCTTTAGACAGGCCGCATTCTAGCAGCCTCATCCCGCCCGGACTAATGTTCGACGTCAACATTCCGAACGGCGGATTTTCTCAATATACCGGCTGAAAATGACGCTTTCACTGTGATTACCCTTCAATATGACACGCCCGCAGCATGGACAGAAACCGTGCTGGCTAACTTTGATACTTTTTTACTGGACCATGCAGCTGCCGAAAAAAAAGCAGCGGGCATGGCCATCTCTATGGCTTCCCACTACCCCGACAAGCCGCCACTGGTGGAGGCCATGGCTGATTTGGCGGTAGAGGAGATGAGTCATTATCGGGAGGTGGTGAAAATCATCCACCAACGCGGCGGGCACACTGCCGCCGACGAACGCGACCCCTATGTCAATGCGCTGCGCAAACACCTGCGCAAAGGCAGTGAGGCCTACTTTCTCGACCGCCTGCTGCTCGGTGGCGTGATCGAGGCTCGGGGCGCGGAGCGTTTTGGATTGATTGCCGACGCACTTGAAGCGGGGCAACTGAAAACATTCTACAACTCCATCAGCCGCTCTGAAGAACGCCATCGCACCCTTTTCACCGACCTCGCCGCCCGCTACTTTCCAACCACGGCTATTGAACAGCGGCTCGCCCAATGGCTGCGCCTGGAGGCTGAGATTATTGCGGCCCAGCCCATTAAAGCCGCCCTGCATTGACGAGCCAGAGATAATGCCGGCCGCTTACCTGTCACGCTACGCCGAACCTGACACCGACCTCGTCACCACACTGCCGGGGCAGTGGCAGTCGGCGTTGGTCACTCCTGCCTACAAAGAAACAGGTGCATTTCTCGATTCTCATACCGCTCCCGAACGGCTTTTGATATTGGTTGTAAACCGGCCCGACAATGACAGCGATACCCGCTGGGCACAGCAGCTACTTGAAATGCTGGGGGCGGCCAAGTGGCAACAGGCGCATATATCCCTGCATTGCGCGGAACAAACCGCCCTCAACGGCGACGTTTTACTCATAGACCGCTGCCTATCGGGACCGCCGTTGCCGGCCAAGCAGGGGGTTGGTCTAGCCCGGAAAATCGGCTGCGATATCGCCTGCCGGTTACATAGCCGTCAGCAGATTCTCTGCCCCTGGATTGGCAGCAGCGACGCAGACGCTCTGCTGCCCGGCCACTATGACACTGCATTGTCGGGTTTACCCACCGATGCAGCCGCCGCCATGTTTCCGTTTAACCATCGGCCCGAATCAGTGCCGGCATATGCTGTCACGCTCTACGAACTGCATATGCTCTACTACGTGTCAGGCCTACGCTTTGCCGGCTCCCCTTACGCCTGGCCCACCATCGGCAGTTGCATGGCTATCAATGTCGTTCATTATCAGCAGGCTCGGGGGTTTCCAAAACGCGCCGCCGGCGAAGATTTTTACTTGCTGGACAAGCTGGCCAAGCTGGGCGGTGTGGTCCACGTATCAGACCCACATATCGAGGTATCTGGCCGAGCCTCACAGCGGGTACCCTTTGGCACCGGGCCGGCGCTGCGCAAAATTGCAGACCTTGCGTCGACAGCTGCGTTCACGAGCTATCATCCAGCCAGTTTTGTGCTTCTAAAGGCCGCACTGGAGGCACTGCGCATGGCCGCAATTGACAGCGAGGTATGCCTCCAGCAAGCGGCACGCCATAACGCATGTGATTACAGTCATCTACGTTCACTGTGGCAGCAATTCCAATGTGATAACGCTATCGCCACTGCCTGGAAAAATAACCCCGACAACAAGCGTCGACAGCGGGCTTTATTTACCTGGTTCGACGGCTTCAAATGTCTCAAATGGATCCATTCATGCCGTAGTCAGCACCCCGACATACCGCTAGAAAAAGCCCTGAGCGACGCGAACTGGCTCACAAGTTTTGGTTACAGTGCCGACAGCAAAAACCCGGTACATAGCATGCAGAACACGCTGGCAGACAACCAAGTGCGCGGCCCGGCCAGCATTGGGCCAAATCCCGCCAGAAATTAACATTTCAGGCCACCTTTTTTGGCTCTATCTGCCCTAGTCTTTCCGAAGTCCTGTGGTAGTATTCCCGACTGGCTAAAAATCCAAAATCAATGCCACTGGTGTTCTTCTGTCGTATCTAGAATAAAACAGGACGCGCCAATAAAAAGTCACAACTGATTCTCGGTATCTACCGAACCGCTGGAAGGGATTAACTATGAACAGATTCGCATTGAAGCTCACTGCGTTCCTGGGCAGCGCTGCCGTACCCTTGTTTGCCATTGCGCAAACGAGTTCAAATGCGGCACCCATCGCTCTGGAAGAAGTCATCGTAACAGCACAGAAAAAGGCAGAGTCGCTACAGGATACGCCAATATCTCTGACGGCGTTTGGTGCTGAGCGCCTTGAAACCGATGGCATCAACAGTCTCGCAGACATCGGTTCCAAGGTGCCCAGCCTGACCATCGAGCCCTTCCCCATCAACAACACCACACTGCGTATTTTTATTCGCGGTATCGGCATCTCAGATTCACAGGTTACGCAGGATCCGCCGGTAGGGATTTACGTTGACGGTGTCTACGTCGCCCGTGCAACTGGTACTGCACTGGACGTTGCGGAACTGGAGCGGATGGAAATACTGCGCGGTCCGCAGGGTACGCTGTACGGCCGTAACACCACTGGCGGTGCGGTAAACTTGATTACCAAACGCCCATCTGTCGACGCCTTTGAATTCAAACAGAAGTTTGTCTTGGGCAACCGTGACCTGTTCACCTCGAAAACCTCTGCCAACCTGCCGATTACCGACACACTGGCAGCCAAGGTCGCGTTCCTGACCACCAGTCAGCGCGGCTGGCTGGAAAACACCGGTCCGCAGAACGATCCCAGCAGCCCCGGTTTTATTGCCGGTGACAGCGAAGACTATTTTGGCAGCCGCGATGTACAAGGCTACCGTGTAGACCTGCGCTGGGATGCCACTGATTGGATGACAGTCGACTACGCCTACGACTTCTCCGATATGACCACGGTCAACACCATTTACCAGCCGGTCACCCCACCCTGTGGCGGCGATCCGTCGACCTGTAACAAGGGCCAGACCGATCAAATCAAGGAATCCAGCTCCTCTAGCACCACCTATAGCGACAAACGCCTGGACAGCCTGGCCAGTAGCGCGCCAATGGAAGATTCGGCCACTGAGGTTGAAGGTCACTCCATCACAATCGCCATGGATTTTGATACCTGGCAGATGAAATACATCGGTGCCTACCGCACGCTGGAAGACCAAGCTTATGCTGATCTGACTGGTGATGGCGATCCAGACTTCCGCCTCGACTCCAACGGCTACTGCGGTCCTGCCGCACAGGTTGCGGTGGGCGGATGTACCCCGCTGGTGGTTCCGGTTATCACCCAGGAGCAGACATCACACGAACTGCAGTTCACCGGCGATTTTGCCGATGGCCGCGTAGAGTACATCGTGGGCGCCTATTACTTTGAAGAAGAAGCCCAGGAAGACAACTCACCGCTGCACCACCAGCTGAGCGCGCCGATCGATTCCGATCCAAGTGGCTCCACTCGCATCGTTAACCTGCTGAGCCAGAAATACGATATTGAGAACGACTCCAGCGCACTGTTCGGTCAGTTCACCTGGACGCCAGCCATCTTAGAAGATCGCCTGCACTTGACCTTCGGCTACCGTCATTCTGAAGACAGCCGCTACGCGTTGAAAAACCAGCAGGATTTTGTCTATATCGAAAGCCCGCTCCTGGCTGCAGTGGGCGGTGCGGCAGAAGCCAGTAACCCGCTGGTTGCCACTTTCCTCGGCGGCGCAGGCATTCCAAACTCTGCCGATCGCGAGTTTGTGAATGTTGAGGGCGACAAGGATTTCTCTGATGACTCCTTCACCTTCACGGCAGAGTTTGATATCACCGACGACATCAACATCTATGCCAAATCTGTTGAAGCTTACAAATCGGGTGGTTACAACACTCGCGACCCGCAGCGCGACGGCAATCAGGGCCCGGCCTCTGATGGCACTGACTACGGATTTGGCTTCAAGGAAGGCTTTGATTCCGAGAAGGTTCAATCCTATGAAATCGGTGTTAAAAGCGAGCTGATGAACCGTCGTCTGCGTCTTAACGGCAACGTGTTCTACAGCGAGTACACCGACATCCAGCTGAACCAGATCCTGACCGGCACCGTAGCTGACACCAAGGTAAGCAACGCCGGTGAAGCAGAAATGCAGGGTATGGAAATGGATGTCACCTTCCTCGCGACGCGCGATATCCTGATGCTGTTCAACTACGCCTACCTGGATACCGACGTAACCAAGGCGACGTCAGCAGCTACTGGTGAAGACATCTCCGACACCTTCGTATTCTTCTCTGCGCCGCAGCACTCCTACACGCTGGCCGTAGACTGGACCATTGCCGAAGGTGACTGGGGTCGACTGAACTTTAACGTTAGCCATAACTTCATGGACGAGCGCAACGGTGGTTCACGCTCATTCAACGTGGCTAAAAATGGTGACAAGTCGCGCGGCACCTTCCTCGACGACTACCGCCTGACCAACCTGCGCCTCGGCGTTACTGGCATGCCTCTGTGGGGCGGTGTCTTCCAGGTAGCCGGTTGGGTCAAGAACGTAACTGACGAGGAATACCACGTCACTGCGATCGATAACACTCCGCAAATCGACCGTGCGGTTATCTGGGGCGAGCCCCGCACCTACGGTCTGGATTTGATCTACGAGTACTGAGCCACGACGCTTGACCAAAAGGGCTGCCTCGGCAGCCCTTTTTTTTGGTTCGCCATAAACAACTGTGCGGACAGGGTTTAGTTTTGATGCTCTCTATCGGCAGCTACCCTCCCCCAATCCTGCTCTAAAGTGAGAGGGTTCACTTTTTAGTAGAGGTGCGTACGGAACGGCTCGGATGGCCTCCTCTCCTCTTTGGGACAGGGGCAGGGCGAAGGAGCTCTTTCTGGAGCGCAGCTATATCACAACAAACGATGGTTGAAGCACTCGATTTCCACTCGAAGTTACGCTTAGCGTTTTATGGCCGGACAGTCGCAATGACCCCACCACAGCAGCGATCAGTCCAACATATTAAACATCCCCAATATGAACTATCTTACTGACCGTAAATGTCATTATTCTGCGGGCAAAGTCCAATATAATACTGGTGCCTTAAAATCACTGACACGCAGCGGAGCCTATAACCGATGAGCGATAAATCCAGCCCGACAAAACCCAAAAAACTGGCCGAGATCCGTGACTGGGGCATCGAAACCGACGTGGCCGTCATCGGCTTTGGCGGCGCCGGAGCCTGCGCTGCACTGGAAGCCGCTGACGCCGGCGCCGATGTAACTATCTTTGAGCTGGCCAGCGCCAGCGGCGGCTCCACGGCCTTGTCCAGCGCAGAAATCTATATGGGTGGTAATGGCGGTACCCGCGTACAAAAAGCCTGTGGTTACGACGACACCTCTGACAATATGAAAGCCTTTCTCAAAACGGCTTTTGGCAGCAACGCCGACGAAGCGAAGATCGATGCCTATGTCGATAACAGCGTCGACCACTTTAACTGGCTGGTGGAAAAAGGCGTTCCATTCAAGGACTCTGAGCTGAAAGAACGCGCCATTATGGCTCTCACCGATGACTGCCTGCTGTTCACGGGTAACGAAAAGGCCTACCCCTTCACTGAATCAGCCTACCCGGTACCGCGTGGACACAACCTCGAAATCGAGGGCGACAACGGCGGCCCGCTGCTGATGAAAATTCTTACCGAACAAGTGGAAAAGCGCAGCAATATCACCGTGAGTTACGAATCGCGCGCCCTCACCTTGATCACCGACGATAGCGGTGCAGTTGTCGGCGTTCTGGTCCGGGTCAATCAGCAAGAAGTCGCCGTGCGCGCTCGTAAAGGCGTCATTCTCTGCGCAGGCGGGTTCTGCATGAACGAAGACATGGTGCGCAAGTACGCACCACTTTTTGACAAGAAACTAGAACCCATCGGTAACCCCGGCGACACCGGCTCCGGCATTCTGATGGGGCTGGGCGTCGGCGCCGGCACCGTGAATATGCATGAATGCTTCACTACCATTCCCTACTACCCACCCCAGTCACTGACTTACGGCATCTTCGTGAACGATAAAGGGCAACGGTTTATCAACGAAGACTGCTACCACGGACGGGTGGGTTTCAACGCTCTGGTGCAACAGCACAACCATTCCAAACGCATCTACCTCATTACCGACGTGGAAGGTTACGGCGACTACGAAAAAATGAGTTATCTGGGCGCTCAGGTAGCCGGCACCGGTGAGACGGCCGAAGAACTGGAGCAGGAACTGGCGCTGCCCGAAGGCACCCTGAGTAGCACACTGGACGTTTACAACCGCAATGCGGAAAACGGTGAAGACCCACTGTTCCACAAAAGCGACGCCTGGCTGCGCCCGATCAAACCGCCGTTTGTGGCACTGGATTGCACCTTGGGCCGTGGTACCTTTTACCCCTTCTTCACCCTTGGTGGCCTCGACACCCTCAGCACCGGCGAAGTACTGACACCTGAGCGGGATATCATTCCGGGCCTGTTTGCTGCCGGACGAACCACCGCCGGTATTCCGCGAACCGCAGCGGGTTACGCCAGCGGCATGTCGGTGGGTGACGCCACCTTCTTTGGCCGAATGGCGGGCAAGGCAGCTGCAGCACGCTAGATCATCACCTTAAGGTGGCCTCCCCGGCCGGGAGGCTGCCTTAAGGCTGGAAACATAACGGGTTCAGCGCTTATCCCACCCACGCACACAACGCATGTTGTACTACCCACCATTGAGTCGATCGGCCTTACCCAAGGCGCGCCCTAGCCTACGGCAATCGCCTGAGCAGCCAGTGGCACCCTGAAGGTACTGTTGTCCTGCATCCTGCACTGCGCCGAAACACGCCAGCATATGTCCCAGTACTACCTGATGGCCGCGATGACCCGCCATTACCGTTCTATCACTGAGCGTGAAGACAGCCAGATATCCTAGAGACAACACTGGTCGAGGAGCGTTAAAAACCCTGCTTTTTAGTGCCGCGCTTTGGAACGGCGGCCAGCGGGTTATCAGGCCAGGGGTGTTTCGGATAACGCCCTTTCATGTCCTTTTTGACGTCGCTGTAGGCGTTGTTCCAAAAGCTTTCCAGATCCTGTGTAACCTGCAGTGGGCGCCCAGCTGGCGACAGCAAATGCAATGTCAGCGCCAATTGGCCTCCGGCGATTTTCGGCGTTTCCCGTTGACCGAACATTTCCTGAAGTTTTACCGCCAACACCGGCGGCGACTCACTGTAATCAATTGCTATACGCGAACCACTTGGTACTTCAAGTGTACGTGGTGCCGCCTCGTCAAGTTTGCGCGGAAGCGGCCACGGCAACAGCGTAGCCAGCGCCGTTTCAAGATCCAGTGCTTGCAGCTGCCGGATATTTTTGACTACCGGCAAATAAGGCTCCAGCCATTGATCAAGGTGCGCCGCCAACCACTCGTCAGATAAGTCCGGCCACTCACTCTCGCCCCGAGTTTGCATATCGAGCCTGTACAAACACAGTACCCTTTGCTGAAGGCACCGCGCATTGTCACTCCACGGCAAGGCCTGCACACCACGCTCGGCCAGCCAGTCCATCAAGGCGGCCTTTAACACAGCATCGTCATGCTCGCGCACTGCTTCCCGATTCAGCACCAGCTTCCCGACGCAATATTGGCGCTCAATCAGTAACTGGCCATTCTCTCGCCACTCCACCACTTCACGCCGCTCAGGCGCAGGCAAAATATCGCCAAAAAAATGTGGGCTCAGGGGTGCGGCGAGAAAGATCCGGTCGTTCGCCTGGCCAGCGCGACTCCCCAATTGCGCTACGGCGAGCAATGTCTCGCGCTGCAGTGAGTCGTCTTCTGCAAGCACCGCGCCGCGCCCGTTTGCGAGCTGGAAGCCGGTACTAGCAGAAGAGCGCTGCTGTGCGATGCGTTCAGGGTAGGCAAGCGCAATACACAATCCTATGCTTTCCTGCTGCGACACTCGTCCTGGCGCCGGCTCACTCGCTGGCTGCTCGCCACCCTTACTCAACATTTTTCGAAATTGCTTCGCCTGTTGTTGCAGACGCGATGCAACCCCGCGATTGCGCAGACGATCCAATGGCAAGCGCAGGCTCAAATCAGCACCCAGCACCGGCTCAGGATCACGATCAGATAGCAGCGCAGCAATATCAGCCGCCATCGGCAACACACCGATCTCGCGGGCCTGGATTAGCATATGGGCCAATCTCGGATGCACTGGCAATTCGGTCATCGCTTTGCCGTGCTCGGTTATAACCCCGTCGACCGAGCAGGCACCCAAGGATTCCAATAATGCAAGCGCTTGTTGCCAAGCGGCACCTGACGGTCGCTCTAGCCATTCAAGCTCATCGACACCAACGCCCCATAACATCAACTGTAGCGCCAACGGCGCAAGATCTGTGTTGACGATTTCCGGCTCGTCGAAGGCAGGCAATTCTCGTTGTTGCTCCTCGCTCCACAACCGCCAAGTATTGCCCGCCGCCAAACGTCCGGCGCGGCCCGCTCGCTGCTCCGCACTTGCGCGGGAAATGCGTCGGGTGCTCAATCGGGTCATACCCAAGCGGGGGTCAAAGGCGGGTTTGCGCGCCCAACCACTGTCAATCACCGTGGTGATGCCTTCAATCGTCAAACTCGATTCAGCAATATCTGTCGCCAATACCACCTTGCGCCTGTCCGCAGCGACCGGCCGAATCGCCTCGCGCTGTTTTTCCAATGACAAGGCACCATAAAGGGGCGACAAGCTCACCGAATCCGACATCGAATTTTCGGTCACCGCTTGTTGCAACTCCCTCTGCAGTCGGAGTATTTCTCCCTGCCCCGGCAGGAAGACGAGGATGCTGCCCTGATCCTCTACGAGGCACTGCAAAACGCATGATTTTACTTGGGGACCAATGTCGCGCAGGTCACTTCTTCCCCGATAGTGAACGGTAACGGGAAAGCTGCGCCCCTCACTGCGAACCACGGGTGCACTATCGAGATAGTCCGACAGCGCATCACTGTCCAGCGTTGCAGACATAACCAGCAACTTCAGCGGCAACGCGTCGCGAAACAACCCGCGTGCATATCGACACAGTGCCAGACCGAGGTCGGCATCCACCGAGCGCTCATGAAACTCGTCGAAGATCACCAGGCCGACTCCCTCCAGACTGGGATCGGTCTGCAGCATCCGTGTGAGCACCCCTTCCGTCACTACCAGAACTCTGGTATTAGCGGACACGCGGCTCTCCAGCCGCATGCGGTAACCCACAGTTTCACCGACCGGTTCTCCCAGCAGATCCGCCATGCGCTGGGCCGCGAGCCGTGCAGCAATCCGCCGGGGTTCCAGCAACAATATGCGCTGTTGCGCAAGCCATGGCTCGTTCAACAAGGACAAAGGTACACGTGTGGTCTTGCCCGCACCGGGTTCTGCCACCACAATAGCCTCATCGCGCTTTTGCAGCGCCTCATGAATCTTGGGAAGTACCTGATCAATAGGAAGTGACATGAATAATGCAATGAGCCAACAACGGCGCAAAAGCATAGCATACTGGCACAACAGCCGATGAAGGCCACCGCACTGGTTACCGGCGCTACCGGTTTTATAGGCTCCCATCTTGCCCGGAGATTGTTAGCCGAAGGCTATCATCTCACGGTGCTGATTCGACCGGGGGCAACATTGGAGCCCGCGCTTCGCGAACAATGCCACATCGTTTACGGCGATCTCAACGACTCACGCGCTCTGGCGTTCGCGGTACGTGATTGCGAATTCGTGTTCCACTGCGCTGCCAATGTAAACACCTGGGACTCCGCGACCAATTACTACCGAACCAACGTGCTGGGTGTTCAAAACCTGCTCGATGCCCTGGTACACAACAATCTTATTCTGAAACGTTTTGTACATATTTCGACGGTTGATGTTTACGGTTATCCGCAGCACCCTGCCGACGAAACGACCGAGCCACGAAAAGTAGGGTTCGGCTACGGTGACAGTAAACTGGAAGGTGAACAGCGGGTTTGGCAAACTGCGAACGCCCACAATCTGCCATTTACGATTATCCGTCCCGCCAACGTGATTGGCCCTGGCAGCCAATTCATTCGGGAGATTGGCAACGCTTTAGACCGTGGCGACATGCTGACCATTAACCGCGGGCAGGCCCACGCAGGACTGATAGACGTTGATAACCTGATAGATTTGCTTCTGTGGGCCGCACGCAGCGACAAGGCAATCAACGAGATCTACAACGCCCGCGACGACACCGAATTGAACTGGTACGACACTCTTCAGCTTCTGCAGCAGATGCTACAGACTGACAAAAAAATCCGAAACTTGCCTTTCCCTGTTGCCATGGCCATCGCTCGCATTGCTGAATCTCTCTACGCCCTGACAGGGCAAACTCAGGAGCCACCGCTGCACCGCCTGCTGGTGTGCATGTTTGGGAAAACCTGCGGCCACAGCGCGTTAAAAATTCGACAAGCCAGTAACATTACTTCGCGAATACCCATTGAAGAAAGCATCCAGCGATCTGCGCAATGGTTTTTAAGTGACATTGATAGAGCCAGCGTTCCTACGGCACAACAATCTGAGTAATTGCAGCGTCAATAATGTGAGCTAACAAGCACTGCAAAGAACAACTTCGTCACAGCCTAATTCACGAACTCGAAAGGCTGTGACACAGTAAGCAAAATAATTCAAGCAACACTTCCTCCCAACTCCGCTATGCACGTATGCTTTGTGCAGTATTACCAAACTTAATTCAGGCTGTCGTTGCCGTCGGAGGTTTCACCATGGTAAAGCCGCATCAAACACTGGCTCAGGGATTACTCGTGATCCTTTTCTCTCTAACACTCAGCGCCTGTGGCGGCGGCTCCAGCTCGTCTGGCAGCGGTAGCGTAGCCCCACCACCGGCCGAACCCAACAACACATCTGTTGCAGACGGCGTTAATGGGCCGTTGGATGAGGTACAAACCCCTGTCTCAGAGAGCGTGTTTGGTCAGATCATTGCCGGAGCCGAAGGTACCCCCCTGGAGGGAACCCTGGACTGCGTTCGTCAGGCAGTTGTTATTGATACGCTCGACATTCTGGACTCTGTAGCACTAGCCCTGTCAGAGGCTGCATCAACTCAGGATCCGGCCGTATTTGAGGCGGCTTCGGGTAATATCCAATTCTCGCTGGACGAGCTGTCTAAGGATTTGCCCGGTGCCCTGGGCGTACTTACCGGCGAAGATTGTAACGGCTCTGGAACACCCGGCAGCAACCCATTGGCAGACACACCACTGGCGCCGCTGGGCGACGCCCTCGCACCTGTCCTGGCCCAACTATCCACTAACGAGTCGGGCAACGGTCAGGATGCAGACCTGTACTCATTGGCACTACTGAGCAACCAACTGGCCACCGCATTCCAAAGCGGCATGAGTCAGCTCCCTGCTGAAATCACCGGAGCCCCCTTCCTGGGTGGCGCTCTGCAGACATTGAGCACAGCACTTACCGATATTGACACGACGCTGTACTGGTTTTCCCGATACAACGGCGATGCTGCCGCGACAGCTCTCGAAGCCGCGCTGAATCGCGCGCTGACTAACACGCTGACAACCATCGTGCCGCTGACCATGTTGGAGGCACAGGCGGGACAGCCCGGTGTACTGAGCACACCGATCGCACAGGGTATCGACCAGCTTACCTCTGCGCTGGGCACCAACCTGCTTTCTGTGGCTTTACCGGAACTGGCCAGCGCCATGAACAATGAACTGGCACCGGTATTGGACCCGATCGAAAATACGCTTTTACCTGGGATTCTGCTGGCAGCGTATTCCGGACTCGGCGACAGTGAAGGCACAGACCCCATATCTCTTCTACTGGGCACGGTAAGCAGTGGCCTGGCAGGTGGCGGCAGCGGCAGTGGTGGTGGCCCAACCGGCACACCGCTCGACCTACTGCTTGGCCCGATTATCAATATCACCGGTGGTGCTTCAGCCTGCCCTTTCCAGGACACTCCGCTCGCAAGCGGATGCAGCCTGTTTACACTGCTACCCTAACTATTTGCGCTCCGTCCTCAACAGAGGCCGGAGCATATTCTCCAAGCCATTGAGCTTCACTTCGTACATCAGCCCTAATTGCTCGCCTAGTTTTCCTGAAGGAAAGCCCTGCTGGTGGAACCACACCAAATAGGGCTCCGGCAATTCCAGCAACTTGCGACCTTTGTACTTACCAAAGGGCATGGTCTGGTTGATAGCAGCCAGTAAAAACTCCTGATCACATTCAAGGTTCATTGCGCAATTTAATCCTGTCCACGGGCCAACCGAGTTGCCCATTAATCACTATCCGTGCCATTAAGCTTATTCCGATGAGCTTTATCAATCATTGTAGTTACGCGTTTCCGGTCTTGGACAAGGCGACCCCGTCTTTCTATAGTGAAAACGGATATTACGTGGCCGATATACCGGCCCACAGTGGAGGAACCATCATGGCTATCGCTCCCCGCATTGAAGCCCATCTGGAAAGAATCGGCGTAGCGTACGATCTCGTCGCTCACCCCCATAGCAGTACAAGCATGCAATCAGCTATATCGGCAAAGGTACCACCAACCCAGGTTGCCAAAGCCGTTATTGCCCACGATGGCGACAAATACTGCGTCTGCGTCATGCCCGCAAACCGGCGCTTGGTTTTAGACTGGCTAAATCAACGGATGCACGGTAGTTACCGCCTTGCCACCGAAGATGAAATAGCCGCGCTCTTCGACGATTGCGAAACCGGCGCGATACCCGCCCTGGGGCAGGTGTATGGCATGCCCGTGGTCTGGGACGATGAATTGAATGACGTGCAGGACATCTATTTCGAAAGTGGTGACCACGAACATCTAATTCATCTGGAACACGCCGCGTTTATGGAGCTGATGGGGCTCCAGGCCCACGACATCATCAGCTGCATGCCAGAAGAAGCCGGCGCGACCTTTCACTAGCGCTGCGCGACCGTCTTCTGTATACAGACAAACCAATCCGGCGGCGAAGCCACCGCCGGGATTGGTTATTATTTCACCACAAAATCTTCCCAGCGTACGTTGCGCAGGCGTCGCATATACTCCCAAGTCGTCCCGGCCCAATTATTGGTTACTCGCCCGCCATCTTTGTACCAGCTGGCATCAAGCGAATTCCAGACCATACCCTGCAGCCTGCGCTGCAATTCATCATTGTAGGCACGCTCTACATCAGCCTTCACTTCTAGAGCCCCTGAACCACTCATACGCTTGATACACGAACAGATATACTTGGCTTGCGCCTCTGCCATCAACACAATCGAGTTATGCCCCAAGTTGGTATTAGGGCCATACATCATGAAGAAGTTTGGAAAGCCGGCCGTACAGACACCCAGATAAGCATGCGCGCCACCTTGCCAATGATCACGCAGCGATTTTCCGCCAGCGCCAAAGATTTCCATCGGCGCCAGAAAGGGGTTGGTTCGGAACCCGGTACCAAAAATAAGCACGTCGGCATCGTGGCGCAAACCGTCAGCCGTGACCACACCGCGTTCAACGACCTTAGCGATGGGTTCTGTCACAACATCCACGTTGTCCCGCGCCAGCGCTTCAAAATAGTCATCGGAAAACAATACCCGCTTGGCACCAACCGGATAATCCGGAGTCAGCTTGGCCTGCAGCTCCGGATCTTTCACCGTTCGCCGAAGGTAGCGCATGTGGGTCCAGCGAAACCAAGCCTGTATTAATCGGTTTCCCGTGAGCATTGGATAAACCAGCCACTCGTTACGCGCCCATAAGCGAAAACGATACAGTCTCGCCACAAGCGGAACGCGATCTGCCAACCATTGTTCCCACGGCTTGTACGGGCGATCGAATTTGGGCATGACCCAATTGGCAGACCGCTGAAAGACCGTGAGTTGCTTAGCCTGCGACGCAATCTCCGGAATAAACTGTAATGCACTGGCGGCATTGCCAATCACCGCCACCCGCTTGTCTTTCAAGCTAACATCATGACGCCAGCGCGCGGAATGAAATTGCGGCCCTCCGAAATCATCCAGGCCGGCAATGTCCGGAATAAAGGGACGATGCAGCTGTCCCACCGCCGACACCAGAAAGCGAGTACGCAAACGCTTGCCCTGCACAGTTTCGATCTGCCAAATGCGCTGCGCCTCATCGTAATGGGTAGATGCAACTTCTTGTTGAAACTGGATATGCTTATAGAGGTCGTATTTGCTCGCGGTATGCTTAAGGTAGCCCAGAATCTGCGGCTGCTCCGACCACTTGTATTCCCACTGCGCATTATGTTCAAACGAATAGCTATACAGTGCAGAAGGAATATCACACTCAGCGCCTGGGTAGGTATTCTCGCGCCAGGTGCCGCCAACTTCGTCTGCCTTCTCCAGCAGTGTAAAACGACTAATACCCGCCTGCTGCAACGCAATGGCCATGGCAAGCCCGGAAAATCCGGTACCAATAATCACTACATCGTGTTCCGCCTGCTCTGACATTACTGCTCCCACCAATTTTTATTTTCTACCGAATGCAATAACCAATGCATTTAACTGAGCATCATACGCTAGTGCTGCGGATGGTAGCATGCCGCAGCGCCTGATAGTTTGCAGCAGGCGCCAACGTGTGATCCAAGTATCTCCGCTAGAGATAGGTGTCGTAATACTCGGCAAAGGAGTCAAAGGTGAAGTCCAATGCGCGCGTGGAAATGGCAGATTTCATACCATCAAAGCCGTGGAAACAGCCCGTGAATAACTCAAACTTGACGGGTACCCCCGCGCCCTTCAACGCATCCGCGTAGGCTATGGTTTCATCCCGGAAAGGCTCCAGATCACCGACAAAAGTAATGGTAGGCGGAAAATCGGTATAGTCCTGATTTCGCGCTGGTGCTGCGTAGTCTGGCACCGAGCCATCCGTTGCCTGTCGCCCCTTTAGGTAAAGACTCCAAGCGAGTTTATTATTCGGCGTACCCCACAGCGGCGCAAGCATGTGCTGACCGGATTCCGTCTGGTGGCGATCATCAATCATCGGATAAATCGGCATCTGAAAAGCAACATCAACGTCTTTTGTGTCGCGCGCTTTCCAAGTAAGAGCGGCTGTCATACCGCCACCGGCACTGTGGCCGCCAATCATAAATTTATCGCTGCGCGCACCCAGCTCCGCTGCATGATCACGCGCCCACAACAAAGTGTCGTAGCAATCATCAAAACCGGCTGGAAATGGCGCATCGTGCGCTTTGCGGTAATCAGGCGCCACCACGATGCACGGGCGAGCCTTAATAAAACGTTCAATCAACATGCCAAACAGCTCAGGGCATCCCAGTACGTAGCCACCACCGTGAATATAAAGCAGTATCGGCAATGGCTGATCTGCTGATGCATTCTCCGGTTTGTAAATACGCACCCTGATATCCGGGCCACCGTGCGTACTTGGGATGTATCGCTCGTCGTTGACCAGTCCTTTTATCTCTTTACCACGGGAAAAGCGCTCTGCCTTGCGCATCAGCTTTATTCCCCATTCTCGACTGATCAGCCACGCTATACTCATGGTGGGCCGATAGTATCGCTGCAGTTCCGGATCGAGCTGATGTTTTTCAATTTTCATGGTAGCGCTGCCTGATTTTTATGATTGCAACAAAACTACGACTCTAGCAGTTTTAGGCACAGAACCAAATGGTCGCTAGTCGCGCAATACCCACCCCAGCAAACTATCTTGCGATGGTGGCTGTGCACTGCCTGTCAGACTGGCCAGCACCCCCTTTGCCAGCTGCTTGCCCAGCTCGACACCCCACTGATCAAAGGAATTAATCCCCCAGATAACGCCCTGACAGAACACTTTGTGTTCATATAGCGCGATAATATTCCCCAGCGCTCTTGGACTTAACGAGTCAAACACCAGGGTATTGCTTGGTTTATTGCCGGGAAAACTCCGGTGTGGGAATAACTGTTCCACCTGCGCATCAGTCATGCCGGCATCGCGCAATTCAACACGTAACTGCGCCGACTCTTTGCCTCGCATCAGTGCCTCACCCTGCGCAATGGCATTGGCTATCAGCATACGGTGTCCCTGCGCATCACCGGTATCGCTTTCCCGGGCAAACAGGATATCGCAGGGAACGAGATCGCTACCCTGATGCAACAGCTGATAAAACGCGTGCTGCCCGTTGGTACCCGGCTCGCCCCAGATCACAGGTCCGGTGGCGCAGGCAACAGGCTGGCCATCAAGGCGAACGCGTTTGCCGTTGCTTTCCATATCCAGTTGCTGAAGGTAAGCTGGCAGCCGGTGCAAACGCTGACTATAGGGCAACACCGCATGCGTTGCCGCCCCCCAAAAATTGCGATACCAAACCCCGAGCATCGCAAGTACCACTGGCATATTCTGCTCGAGCGGCGCGGTTCGAAAATGTTCATCCATTGCCTGCGCACCCGCAAGCAGCTCGCGAAAACGCGGCATGCCGATAGCCAGCGCTATGGACACGCCGACGCTGGACCAGAGCGAATAACGACCACCAACCCAATCCCAGAACAGAAAGGTGCTTTCATCAGCAAATCCGTGCTCGCGTGCAACCTCGGCCTTGGTGGTTACCGCGACCAGATGCGACTGAATATTCTCACCGACACTCTGTTCAAGCCAACGCTGGGCTACCGCCGCATTGGCCATGGTTTCCTGCGTAGTAAAGGTTTTGGAAACCACTACAATCAGGGTTGCCTGCGGATCTAGCTGTGCCAGCGTGTCATGGATCTGAGCCGGATCAACATTGGATACAAAATGCACAGCCGGGCCATCACTGGCGTAGGGCTTCAGTGCGTCGGCCACCATCGCCGGCCCCAGGTCAGAACCACCGATTCCAATATTCACAACATGCTTGATTGCCGCACCGGTTGCACCTCGGTGCTTGCCGGAACGTACCGCCTCGACAAACGCGGCCATCCGCTCCAACTCGTGGTAAACATCAGGCACCACATTGCGCCCGGCAACCTCAATACGCTGATCGGCTGTGGCGCGCAGTGCCGTGTGCAAAACCGCACGCCCTTCCGTGGCATTAATTGCGTCACCGGCAAACATTGCGTCACGCCGTTCAGCAATGCCAGCCTGCGATGCAAGTTCAATCAGCAACGCCAACGCAGTATCGTCAAGCCGGTTTCGGGAATAGTCGAGAAACAACTGATCCACTTGCAGGGAATAGCGCGAGAAGCGCTTTTCGTCCTGTGAAAACTGATCACGCATGTGCACAGGCGCCAGCCGCCGCTGAGCCTCAACCAATTGTTGCCAGATTACTCCCTCGCCCGCAGTAAAACCGCTCATCCTGTCACCCTGTTCTAGGTCATTATTGGTTATAGATGTGAGTTCTCAGTTGCTCACACGATCATGACGGCGCGGTGGCGCACGACAGTCGTAAGGCCTGAGCACAGCCAATCAACCCCGGCTCAGCAGCGGTAATGATCGCGAGGGGAATCGCTGCACACAGGTCGCTGAAGCGCCCCTTGTGGTCAAATGAACGACGGATAAGGTCAGTATCCACCAGATCCAGCATTTGAGGCAAAATGCCGCCGGAAAGATATACGCCATCGTAAGCGCCAATCATCAACGCAGCATCCCCGGCAACACCCCCCAGAATAGCGCAAAAATCCTCTATTGTGCGTTTGCACAGCGCATCACCTGTACGCGCACCCGCGGTAATTTCCGGCGCACTCAATGTTTTTTCAGCCCCCTCTAGGCAAGCGTTAGCCCAGTAAAGGTTGGCAAGGCCCATACCTGACAGCAACCGTTCAACCGAGACCCTCTCGTAGCGTTGCCACAGCTGTTCCAGGATAGCCGCCTGATGCGCATTTACCGGCGCAAAGCTCACATGCCCGCCCTCCGAGGGCAGAATCTCGCCCCCCGAAGTCAGCGCAGATACTCCCAAGCCTGTGCCGGCCCCAACCACCGCTGTTACACCGCTGGCGTTAGCGACTGGGCGCGCATTGCCCAGCCACAAGAGATCGTCAGCGCCCAATGCCTGAATGCTGAGTATTTGCGCACTAAAATCATTGATGACAGTAACCGGTAGCCCGAGCGATTGCTCAAGGGCACGCACACTAAACGCCCAATGATTATTAGGCAGGTCGATCCAGTCCTGCCCCACCGGACCGGCCACCGCCAGACAGATTCTCTCTACGCGAGCGAGATGCCCATGCGCCTCACCCCACGCCAGATAACTGCGCACGGCCTCCTCAAAATGCGGATAGTTGGCACAGGCGAATTTTTTAACGGCCTGAATATCCTCCGAACCCGTCACTCTGTCACCTGAACGCACACAGGCAAAGCGCGCATTGGTTCCACCAATATCTGCAACCACCTGAACGGTCTGATTTTCTGCCGCAGCCACCTGCGCTTTACTCCTGTCCACCAATTGTTAGTGCATCGCACCGGCTTCTCGCTAAATTACAGAAAAAACCATAAGATTGAAGAGCTACCAGATCCGGATTAATTTTATTACACCTTGTTTCAACCCTGCCCCAAAACCGACGAATGATGCCATGAGTGTACTGAGCCAGTTAAAAGCCCAACGCGATACCCTGAGCAAAGCCGAGGCCCGACTCGCGGATGCCATTCTCGCATCTCCCGAAGAAACCGTGAACATGGCAACCGCTGAACTTGCCCGTCGCGCCGGCGTCAGCGATCCGATGGTATCGCGTTTCTGCCGCAGCCTGGGCTGCAATAGTTTTCCCGAGTTCAAAGTTCAGCTGGCAAAAAGCCTCGCTCAGCGAGCAAGCTTTATAACTGAGGCCGTCAATCGTGACGACTCGACTGCCACGATTATCGAAAAGCGCATCAGCGCAAATCAAGCGGCGTTGGAGTACTTACGCACGCATATCGACAGCGCCACCGTGGAAGCCGCTGTCACGCATCTGGCGCAAGCGCGTCAAATTGTGATCGCCGGTATGGGCGGCGCAGCCGCTATCGCCCAGGATGCACAACACAAACTATTCCGCCTCGGTATACCCAGCATCGCCTACAACGACCACCTTATGTTGCGTATGGCGGCTGCCGGAGCTTCTGCACAGGACTGTTTTCTTACCTTTTCGTTTACCGGCCGCACACGAGCGATGATTGACATTGCGGAACTGGCAAAAGCCAGCGGTGCTAAGGTACTGGCGATAACCAGCCCCCGGTCGCCGCTTGCCGAGCAGGCCGATGTAGTCATCACTTCAGGCGACGAACTCGAAGATACTACCATCTATGTACCCATGACGACGCGCATCGTTATTCTGTCGATAATCGACATTCTTGCGACCGGGTTGGCGCTCAGTAAAGGCTCGGCGGCTGAAGAGCAGCTGCAAAAGATAAAACACAGCCTCGATGTGACCAAACTCTGATCAAACAGTCAGTGCTGCCGCATCCCGAGCCAGCGCTTCAATGCCAATCCAGTCAGCACTCGCGATCAACTGTTTCTCCAGCATCCAGGTGCCGCCAACACATAACACATTAGGTAAAGATAGGTAATGTGCGGCATTAGCCGGACTGATGCCGCCGGTAGGACAAAACCGCAGTTGCGGCAGGGGGCCGGACAGCGATTTGAGCATTGCCACACCACCTGCAGCTTCCGCCGGGAAAAATTTGAGATGGCGCAGGCCCTGCTCTAACAGCAGCATGGCTTCGCTTGGGGTGTTAACACCTGGCAAAAGCGGCACTCCAACTTCACGGGCCGTAGCCAGTAGATCAGGGGTGCAACCGGGGCTAACCAGAAATTGCGAACCCGCATCCCGAGCTTGCACCACATCCTCCCGACTCACCACCGTACCCGCCCCCACAATCGCATCGGGCAACGCCGCTCTAACGGCGCGAATAGCGCCGAGTCCGTGTTCGGTTCTCAGCGTTATCTCCAAAACAGTAAGGCCACCACGATACAGGGCTGTGGCGAGCGGCACGGCATGCTCCGGCTGTTCAATAACGATGACCGGAATAACCGGGCAACGCGACATAATGGAATCCAGATCCAGCATGGGGTCTTATATCCTGTGCAAGTAAACTGCTTCGGCCAACAGCATCATGGTGCCCAAAACACATCAAGTGGAAAGCCAAACAAGGCGCGTACCGGCATATCACTGATATCAACGCCGGCTCGCGCCATCTCATATACTGAACGTTTTTCGGCACCTGTAATAAGCAACAGACGCTTCCGCGCGCTGGACAGATAGTCCAGAGTTACTGTCATCCGCTGGGTATACGGGCCGGTCACTGCACTGGGAATGGCGTCTATCGCAGCGCAGCGCGGAGGCTTCACCTGCGATGCCTGACTGACAGGCAACGCGATCGCCTCCTCCAGACCGGTGGCATGCGGGAAAAGCGATGCGGTATGACCGTCGCTTCCCATACCCAGCAGGCAGACGTCTGGCCGCGCAGGAAGCGCCGCGTAGCGCTGCTCACACTCGGCAAGGCCCTCATGTACATCTGCGGCAGACGTTTTCATTCCCACCAGATGAGCCTTTGCTGCCGCGCCCGTCAGCAGGTTTTTGCGAATAAACATCTCATTACTCGCTTCGTGATCTGATGACACCCAGCGCTCGTCCACCAGTGCCACGTAAACTCTGGACCAGTCGATATCTGCCTGCGACAACACGTTGTACACCCCCCGAGGACTGCTGCCGCCGGACACCAGAAATACGGCCGTACCACGCATTTCGATAGCGTGGGAGAGAATCCGAACGATATCCTCGGCCAATGCCTTCTCCAGGCTGGCTCGATCGGGGAAAGACCTGTCGTCAATCACGGTGCCTGATACTCGCCGGCGTTGAACCAGCTGAAGCCATCCTCGGCCAGCAACTCATCCGACTCGGGAGGCCCCCAACTACCGGCGCGGTATAGGTGAGGCGTATCGTCAGATCGCTGCCAGGCTTCAATGATCGGGTCAATCCAGGCCCAGGCGTGATCTACCTCGTCACGATGGATAAACAGGCTGGGATTGGCCGCAACCGCGTCGAGAATCAGACGCTTGTAGGCATCACTCTTAAAGCCTTTATAAGCCTCCGAAAAGTTAAGATTGAGGGTGACTGGCTTCAAATTCATGTCCAGCGTATCAAGGTCCTTGGACATCATCGACAGCTGAATACTCTCTTCAGGTTGCAGACGTATAATCAAACGATTGGGGAGCAAAGGCCCCGTATCAGCGCCGTAAACGCGATGGGAAACTTCTTTGTACTGGATGACAATTTCAGCGCTGCGCTGCTTCATGCGCTTGCCGGTGCGCAGGTAGAACGGTACCCGCGACCATCGCCAATTATCAATATAGGCGCGTAACGCAACAAAGGTTTCCGTATTACTGCCGGCCTCTCCCAGCTCTTCCAGATAGCCTGGAACAAGCTTGCCTTTCTGGTTGCCAGCCACATATTGCCCGCGCACGGTATGTCGCATCACATCCTCATCACGCATAGGGCGCAGCGCTTCAAGTACTTTGACTTTTTCCGCCCGAATACTGCTGGCATTCATTTTGTGAGGCGATTCCATTGCCACCAGACACAGCAGTTGCAGCAAATGATTTTGCACCATATCCCGCAACGCACCGGCCTCATTATAAAATCCCGCCCGCCCTTCAAGGCCGACTGTTTCGGAAATACTGATCTGCACGTGATCGATCGTTTTCGCATCCCAAAGATGCTCAAATATCACATTGGTAAAGCGCAGCGCCATCAGGTTCTGCACGGTTTCTTTACCGAGATAATGGTCAATACGGTAGATGGCCGCTTCGTCAAAATAGCGCGCGATCTCATTATTTATGGCAGTGGCGCTGGCTGCGTCGTAACCCAATGGTTTTTCTACCACCACCCTGCTATGGCGGTTAACCAGCCCATAATCGTGGAGGTGATGACAGCAGATACCGAAGATGGTCGGAGGGATTGCCAGATAGTAAACTCGCACGCGATCCGCTTCGTTGTTAAGCTTTTCAGCCATCACCTGCCAGCGCTGATCTGACGTGGCGATATCCAACTCCACGACTTGAACATAGTCGCAAAATGTTTTGAACCCGGCTTTACTGTATTCGCCCGGCGACAGGTATTCCTGCAAAGCCACATCCGCCTGCTCAAGATAGGCATTCGGATCGCGGTCGCCACGGCAGCAAATAAAAAGCCGCGAGCCCTCCGGTAACTTTCCCTCACAGTACGTACGATAAAGTGCCGGTAGAATTTTTCGAAATGCGAGGTCGCCTGCGCCACCAAATATGACGATATCAAAGGGTTCGGCGGACACACTTTGCCGATTGTCTGTTGTCTGTGTTGTCACCTATACCCCCAGAACCGATGCGCCCGATTCAGCACTGCTGACCACTCGTCGAAAACTGGCGAACAGTTCTCTACCCATACCCTGTTCGTGCCCGCCGGCGTAGTCAGCTGGCGGTCGCGCCAGCGCTGCGTCGTCCATTACTTTCAATATTCCCTGTTCGGCATCAAGTTCAATCATGTCACCATCGCGCAGACTGGCAATCGGGCCACCGTCCAGCGCTTCGGGTGTCAGGTGAATTGCCGCTGGCACCTTTCCAGATGCGCCTGACATTCTCCCGTCTGTCACTAGTGCAACTTTATACCCGCGGTCTTGCAATACACCCAGCACCGGCGTCAGCTTGTGCAGCTCAGGCATGCCGTTAGCTTTCGGCCCCTGAAAGCGTACAACGGCGATAAAATCCCTATCGAGTTCCCCGGCATCGAAACGCGCTTTAACTTCATTCTGGTCGTCAAAGATAACGGCCGGCGCACGCAACACCCGATACTCAGGTTTGACCGCGGAGGTTTTGATGACTGATCGCCCCAAGTTTCCCTGCATCAAACGCAGTCCTCCTTCGCGACTGAAAGGCGCCGAGCAGCTTGAAATGATCTCGCTATCCAGACTTGCCAAGGGACCGGAGCGCCATTGAACCTCACCGTCTTTGTCCAGAAAGGGCTCATCGCAATAGTGACGCAAACCCTTGCCAGCAATGGTTGATACGTCCTCATGCAGCAGGCCATTGTCCAGTAATTCGCGAATTAGCAGGGCCATCCCGCCTGCGGCGTGAAAGTGATTCACATCGGCCAATCCATTGGGATAGATTCGGCACAACAGGGGCACAACTTCAGAGAGCTCCGCCATGTCCTGCCAGTCAATCAACACGCCCGCCGCACGTGCTATAGCCACCAAATGAATGGTGTGATTGGTTGAGCCACCGGTTGCCAACAAGCCGACAATCGCATTGACGATGCTTTTTTCATCGATCATTTCCCCCAGTGGCATAAAGTCCGGCGACAGTGGCGACAACTGATTGAGATGGGTCACGGCTGCCCGGGTCAGCGCCAGTCGCAGTGGTGTGCCGGGGTTCACAAAGGAGCTACCGGGAAGCTGCATTCCAAGAATTTCCATCAGCATTTGGTTGCTGTTGGCCGTACCGTAAAACGTACAGGTACCAGCGCTGTGGTAAGACTGACTTTCCGCCTCCAATAGCTCATCTCGCCCCACCTTACCCTCAGCATACAGCTGGCGAATTCGACCTTTCTCCGCATTGGGCAGACCAGACTCCATTGGCCCGGCTGGAACAAACACACAAGGCAAGTGACCGAAGGACAGGGCAGCGATGGCCAAACCGGGCACGATCTTGTCACACACGCCAAGGCACAGCACGCCGTCGAACATATCGTGAGACAGCGCCACCGCCGCACCCATGGCAATGGTGTCACGACTGAACAGGGACAATTCCATTCCTTCGCGGCCCTGGGTCACCCCATCGCACATGGCAGGCACGCCACCCGCAAACTGCGCGACTGCCCCCAGCTCTCTGGCAGCCTGTTTGATCTGGGCCGGATAATCCTGAAAAGGCTGATGCGCCGACAGCATATCGTTGTAGGCGGAAACAATCGCAAAGTTGGCTGCCCGGTCTACCGCCAATGCCGCCTTATCATGGGGATCGGAGGCGGCAAAGCCGTGCGCGAGATTACCACACGACAGCTGCGTGCGAGACACGCCGGGACGATGCGCACGCCGGATTTTCGCCAGATAATCGCGTCTGGTATCGCGACTGCGTTCAATGATGCGCTCGGTGACGCGCTGGATATCGGCTTGGATCACGCTATTACCTTTGGCCGTGGAAAAGTGATGAGACACTCAGGCCCCAATATTTAGCACCATTACTAATTATCCAGATTAAAACGTTTACATCAATACAATTATTTAACTTAATTAAATAATTTAACTGGAAAGCCTGATTTCACAAAAACGAGCCCGTCATTTCTTAGCATAGCTGCAAACGCGGAGAAGGTGCCGAGTGCGCGATACCCCGGGCGATACAATGGGCGACTGAGTACGAGAACTGCCTTGCCCCGCCCAGCGCACCATGCCCACTCTTGTGCGCCGCAGTAATTGCAGCGAGACAATCTGCTATTTCACCTGCTGCTTGGCCAGCTTTCTCGCCAGGGTTCGCCGATGCATTCCCAGCCGCCGCGCTGCTTCAGATATATTGAAGTCAGTCTCCGCCAGCGTCTGGTGAATCCGCTCCCACTCCAGCGTTTTGATGGAGGTCTGGCGACCACTGATTTTAACCTCGGTGTTGCCCTCGGCTTGGTTGAAGGCCGCTTCAATATCATCGGTATTGGACGGCTTGGCCAGGTAGTGGCAGGCACCCAGTTTTACCGCCTCCACTGCCGTGGCAATACTGGCGTATCCGGTGAGCACCACTATCAACATATCCGGGTCATGCGTATGCAAGGCTTGCACACAGGCAAGTCCCGACGCTTCACCATCAAGTTTAAGGTCGACCACAGCATAGCCCGGAGAATGCTCTGCCAATACCGCTTCGGTGGTTTCCAGGCTGGAAGCATTGAGCACGGCATACCCGCGCCGCTCGAACGAGCGGCGCAGCGTACGGGCGAAGGCCTCATCGTCTTCCACCAACAACAATGTGCGCTGTTCGTCTTCGTTACCGACATCAGACATGGTTTCAATCCTCCTTCAACAACAGAGCATCCAGCGGTAGCTTGAGCACAACCTCAGCCCCGCCCTCAGCGAGATTGCGAGCCTGAACCTCACCCCCGAGTGTACGGGTAACATTAAACACCAGAAACAGGCCGAGACCACTTCCGGGCCGCCCTTTGGTCGACTGATACGGCTGACCGAGTCGATTGTAAACCTTGCTGGAAAAACCCGGCCCGCGATCAAAAACACGCACCACCAACATATCACCGTCGCGAGCCACTTCCAGCCCTACCCACATCGGCGACGCTTCCAAGGCATTGTCCAGCAGGTTGCAGACGGTTTGCTTCAACACCGAGTCCGACGCAATATCCACATCTTCACCGAAACGGTTCTCAAAATGCAGCTCCTGGCTTTTACGCGTGTTTTGCCAGTCTTTGATCAGATCCTCGAAAAACTCACAGACCGTAGTCTCCTCGGATGACTCACCGCGCGTTTCCCCCGCCGACATCAAAATACCGCTAACAATCGCCTTGCAACGCCGAACCTGAGCCTTCATTTCTTCCATATCGGCCACAAGATCAGGATCGGCGCTAAGAGCATCCATATGCTTCCAATCACCAAGAATGACGTCGATTGTTGCCAGCGGCGTTCCCAGCTCATGAGCCGCGCCCGATGCCAGCAAGCCCATGCGCAGAATATGCTCCTCTTCCGCCGCACGACGTCGCAACTCAGCCAGCCGCGCATCCCGATCCCGCTGGGTACGGGTAATCCGGTTTACAAAAATTACCAGCAGCGCGGCATTGAGCACCAAACAGATAAACATGCCCTGCACGTAGAAGCTTTCGATACCCAAGTGATAGTCCAAGGGCAAATTCAGCGAATGGGCCGTTTCGGCCAACCACAAAAAACAGAGAGTCGAAATAGCCAACAACGCCCAGGCCAGCGGCGCAGCCATCAACACCGCCGCCAGCCCCACCTGCAGTACGTAAAGAAAAACAAAGGGGTTGGTAGCACCGCCGCTGAGATGGAGCTGAAAGGTAAGCGTGCCCATATCCACCAGCAGCCCGACAAAAATTTCGAGCGCATGAATGCGACGTCCGAGGCGCAGGCTAATCTCGTACAGCCCGTTAAACACCACCAATGCCGCTAGCACACCAAACATTTTCTGCAGCGGCAGCTCAACACCAAAGCTGAAATGGGTCACAAGAATAGTCAGCAACTGTCCGAGCACCGCCATCCAGCGCAGCTGCACCAGCTGACGCATGTGCTTGCTCAGGGTATCGCTGTCACTGTTACTAACAATCAGGTGGCGGGGCTGCTGCAGGCTGATGCGCAGCTTGGCGGGTGTGGGAATCATACGCCGGTCTCGTGCAGAAAAAGCCCAGTATACGCGCGCCTTAGCTTTGGCGCAGTTTCCGCTGCTCTCGCACGACGATGACACCGGCAATTACGACCATCAGCGCCAGAGCGTACCAGGTCAGCGCATACACCAGGTGTGAATTATGGAACCGCACAACTGTCAGGCCGCCGACCGGGCCTTCAGCACTCTGACCGAGGCCTGGCGAGCCGGGCTGCTGTGCTGCCGCGTCGATAAAATAAGGCGCAAGAGAAAGATTCAGGGCACTGCCGATGGCGCCGACATCTCTGGAATACCAGCGATTGTCCGCTGGCACATTGTCGCGCAGAAAACTGCCGCCGGGCTCACTTAGCCGTAACAGTCCGGTTACCTCTACTGGCCCTGCAGGAACTGGCGCCGGCTCGCCCCCTTGCGCCACAAATCCGCGATTCACCAGAATAGTTCCGCGGGACCGGGTACGCAGGGGAGACATGATCCAGTAGCCGCTACCCAGCTCGGTCGCGGCCACTACTGGTGTATCCGCCGCGTCAATAAACTCGCCTTTGACCCTGACAGCGCGGTACTCATCCCGCTCACGGCTAATCGCCTGCCACTCACTGGGTAACGGTGCTGCAACTGGCGACGCGTTAACTCGCTCAGCGACGCGCGCCATCAAATCCTGTTTCCAGGCACGCCGCTCTAACTGCCAGTTACCCAACGCAATAAAGCCGACAAACGCAACGATCGCCGCGAACAACACGACAAGCTGCCAGCCCAGGCGCCGACGCTGGATGCCCTGCTCGGCAACCATGCTTACATCATGCCGGGCATCATGTTTACATTCATGTTGTACATGACCCACAACGATCCGAACAGGGTGATAAATAGCAACACGGCCGTAAACAGCAAGGAGAGCATATTCCAGCCCCCTTCCGAATGAAAATTCATATGCAGAAAATAGACCATGTGAACCACGATCTGAACGGCAGCAAATGCCAAAATGATTAAGGAGGTCACGCCATCGGATGAAAAGACGTCACCCATCACCAATACAAAAGGAATGGCCGTAAGAAAAACAGAGGCCAGGAAACCGATCATATAGCCACTGAAAGACGCGTGCGGTGCCTCTTCTTCGTGGTGATCGTGATGATTTGTGTCGTGTAGGGAATGCTCGCTCATGTCATCGACCCCATCAGATATACGAAGGTGAAAACGCCAATCCAGATCACATCAAGAAAATGCCAGAACATGGAGAGACAAAACAATCGCCGTCGGTTAGCCGCAATAAGGCCGTGCTTGTTTACCTGAACCAGCAAGGTTATCAGCCAAATCAGACCGAAGGTAACGTGCAAGCCATGGGTACCCACCAGCGTAAAGAAGGACGAGAGGAAGGCACTGCGCTGCGGCCCCGCCCCCTGGTGAATCATATGATAGAACTCATAGAGCTCAACCCCAAGAAAGGCTGCACCTAGCAAACCGGTAATTGCCAACCAGACCAGCGTGCCCATCTTCTTGTTCTGCTGCATTTGCAGCATCGCAAAGCCATAGGTAATCGATGAAAACAACAGGAACGCGGTATTTAGTGCCACTAGCTGTAGATCAAATAGATCACCGCCGGTAGGACCGCCGGCAAAGCTCTGGCTCAATACACCATAGGTGGCAAACAGAGCGGCAAAGATGAGGCAGTCGCTCATCAAATACATCCAGAACCCAAGCAGCGTGCCATTGGGTACGTGATGCTCGCCGGGCACCAGGAATTCCAGCTTGCCGGTTTCTCCGGCATTCATGGTTGCAGAGTGAGACATCAGGCCAGTACCTCGCTTCCAGAATCATTGCTTCGCTGCGCTTCCACCAGCGCCACCTCTTCCGCGGGAATGTAATAGTCACGCTTATAGTTAAAGGTGTGCGCAATGGTTGCGCCAATCAGGCCAACAAACGACAACCCGGCAATGAGCCACATGTGCCAGATCAAGGCAAAGCCCAACACGGTGCTGATACCGGCAATTACAATACCCGCTGCCGTGTTCTTCGGCATGTGAATGGAAACAAAGCCGTCTTTGGGGTGCTGATAATCATGGCTTTTCATTTGCCACCAGGCATCGTTGTCATGAACTCGCGGGGTAAACGCAAAGTTATATTTCGGCGGCGGCGACGTCGTGGACCACTCAAGCGTTCGCCCGTCCCACGGATCGCCGGTCTCGTCGCGCAATTGGTCGCGCTTGCGGTAGCTGGCGTAGAACTGGAACAGGAAACAGAAAATACCAATACCGATCAATATGGCACCCAACAGTGCAATCTGGAACCAGATCTGCAACGAGGGG
>NZ_JBFJTH010000018.1:0-35487 GCF_041625495.1 Litorivivens sp.
ACCCAGCGCAGAAATATTACTCTGACCAAAGCGGTCAATCTGGGTGGGGCCGCCAGTAATGTGACGACGGCCGCTCCACACGTTGTCAAAGATGCGCGAGAAACCCATCCAGGTCTCGTTCATCTGTTTGTAGTCTTTGCCTCGGCTCAGCGGGTTGGGCTCAGACAGCAGCCAGCATTCGCTGTCGGTCATCATGATGTCGGTGTTGCAGGTTTTCATCGCGAGGCTGGCAGCAATGCGCGGCAGCACACCGATACCGGTTATCAGTACTTCGCCATCGTTTTCATAGGCGGCGGCGTTGGCGCAAATAATCAGTTCCGCCAAGGTGTAGTCTTTTGCAGGCGTAGCCATTGTCGTCTCCTTAGTAAACCGGTTTCGGCAGTTTCTGGATGGCTTCAAGACCACCGACTGCTTGCTGGTATTCGTCTTCGCTCTTGCCGTTGATGTACTTGTCGGCGTAGGCGGCAAAGCCACCTTCTTTGGCGGAGGCGTTGTACTCCTTGAAATGCGGCACATCGAAGCCGTAGTTCGGTGCGCAAGATGAGGGGTGCGCACCACCCGGCACATGCACCACACCGGTGGTCTGGCTGCGTTCCCAGAAAACCATGCGCGCTTCAGCTTCATCTGCGAAGAATTCGGTATCGACAATCTCTTCTGTCGTTACATAGGTTTTGGCGGCGGCACGGGCAAACCAGTCATCCATATGGTGGTCCGGACTGGTGATCTGGCATACACCGCGGGTATCGGCGCGATTGGCGTGAATCAATGCCGCATCCAGTTTCAGTGCCGGCATGGCCACCCACTCTTTGTCATCGTAAGGGCTGTCGATAACTTTGATATCCGGGTTGTACTTGATAACGTCGGTTCCCAGACCAACCTTGGTCGGAATAAAGGGGCAGCCCCAGGCTGCAGCGCGCAGGCCCAGCAGCATCATGCCTTCGTCGATTTCCATAACTTCGATTTCGCCCTTCTGACGGGCCTGACGGAAGTACGGCTCCAAGGGAATGAAGTCGAGAGACACGAAGGCAAACACCAGTTTCTTGACCTTGCCAGCAGCGCACAGCATGCCCACATCGGCGCCACCGTAGGCAACGATAGTCAGATCTTTGAGGTCGGATTTGAGGATTTCGCGGATCAGCGCCATCGGTTTACGACGCGGACCCCAGCCACCAATGCCGATGGTCATTCCATCGCGCAACTGGCCGACAACGTCCTGCAGGCTCATTTGCTTGTTCATATCGACTCCTTGTTCTGCGGCTGGCCCTGTGGTCAGCATTACGCATATTTCTCTATTTTAACCTAAATTAGCAATAGTTCGTATTGATTAGCCAATCAAACTACGCAATCCCGATCAGGCGATGATTTTAGACATTCGGTAATCATGCTTCACAAAAGTAACCCCCAATGAGCATTCGGTGCGTCTCACGCCCGGAATCACGCTGACATGGGTATTGAGAAACTCTGCCAGCTGACCATTGTTCTGCACCAAGGTGATCGCCAGAATATCGAAACGACCCAAAGTAACCGCCACAAAGCCGATCTGCGGCGTATCGGCCAATGCTTTGGCCACATTCTGCACTTCAACCGCACTATCGACCTCAATCCAGATGTAGGCCAAGGTAGGATTGCGCAGGTGATCGATATTGGTCACCGCGGTAATTCGGATCAGCCCTTCTTCTTCCATGCGCTTGATACGTCCGCGCACGGTACCCTCAGTTACACCCAGCTCACCGGCGATTTTGCGATTACTGGTGCGGGCATCTACCGCCAGCGCGTCCACAATTTTCTGATCCAGCTCGTCGAGGCGACGTTTGCTCATGACTGTCCTCGCGGCGTGTCAAAACGCACCCAGTTAGGTTGATTCTTCAACACGTCAATCGCCATGGCCGGCAGCAATCGTCGCACGCCCTTCACCGCTGCCAGGCGCTGGGTCAGCAACTCGGACACCGCCTCTTGATCTTCTGCCACCATCAGGCATTCAATATCGTGGCTGCCCACCACCTGACACACAGAAAACACCTCAGGAAATGCCGCCAGATCCGCCGCCACATCTGCAGCGCTGCGCCCCTCAACCTGCACGCCAACCGCGAGCATCAGGGAGTAGCCGGCCGCCTCAAAATCCGTAACCGCGACTACCCGCAATAAATCCTGCTCTTCCAGCCGGCGCAATCGGCTGCGCACCGTGGTTTCGGTTAGCCCGGTTTTTTCTGCCAGTGTTTTGTAGGGCATCCGGCCATCGTGCCGCAGCAATGACACTAAACGCTGATCCGTCTCATCAAGCTCGGCGGTATTCATCGGAATACGCTCAGCCACCGGATCTTTCAACACGCCCTCAACCATTACCCAATATCGCCTTGGCTTTCGCCTTCAACTCTGGCTTCACCACCTTGCCGGACGCATTCAGTGGCAGGCTGTCTACAATTTCCACATACATCGGCACCTTGTAGCGCGCCAGATGCCGGCTGGCGTGCTCGATCACCGCGTCTTTATCTGGATCCGACCCCGGTTTTGGGACAATGAACGCCATGCCCACTTCGCCCTGTGGCTGTTTCGGCACGCCGATCACCGCTACTTGGGCCACCCCCTCCAAGCCATAGAGGGCTTTTTCCACTTCAGCCGGATAAACGTTTTCACCGTTCATGATGTACATATCTTTTAGCCGGTCGGTAATACGCAGATAGCCGCGCTCATCCATCACGCCGATATCACCGGTACGCAACCAGCCATCTGATGTGATGGTTTCCGCCGTTGCCTCAGGCATGTCGAAATAGCCCTGCATCACGTTGTAACCGCGCACCCAAATTTCACCTTCGCTACCTCGGGGCACTTCTGCGCCGGTGTCCGGGTTTGCGCACTTAACCTCTACACCTTCAATGGCCCGACCGGAGGTGGTGGCTATGGTTTCGGCGTCGTCGTCTGGCCGACAGATGCTGACCACCCCGGTAGACTCTGTCAGTCCGTAAGCAGTCACTACGGTTTTAAAGCCCAGTACTGAACGCATATCCTTAACCAGCTGCACCGGCACAGCGGCAGCGCCAGTCACACCCAGACGCAAGCTGGAGAGGTCATAGTTGTCTCGCGCCGGATCGGCCAACAACATTTCATACAGCGAGGGAGCACCCGGCAGCATGGTGACCTGATCGCTTTCGATCTGCGCCATGGCAGCTTCCTTGTCAAACGCCATCACCGGCAGCGTCGTGCTGCCGAAGATAATCGACGCCAGCCAACCGGCCTTGTAGCCAAAGGTATGGAAGAAAGGATTGATAATGAGGTAGTTGTCGCTGCTGCGCAGACCCACCGTATCGCCCCAGGTCTTGAACACCTGGATATTCTGACGATGGGTGCACAACACGCCTTTAGGCTTGCCGGTGGTACCCGATGTAAACAGCATATCTGCGATGTCATCCGGCGCTACGCTGGCGGCGCGTTCGGCTACTGTGTCGCGATTGAGGTTGTCGCCCCCGGCCAGGAAATCGTCCCAGGTTTGCGCGCGCGCATCTTCGCCGCGCAGCAAGATGCGCTTTTCCAGTTCTGGAAGAGATTCACTCTCTAGCAGCGCCAGTGGCTCGCCCTTTTCCAGTCGCGTGTAGGTCAGCAGAATGCGCGCACCGCTGCGCCGCAGGATGTCGGCAGCTTCCGCCCCTTGCAGACGGTTATTGAGCGGTACCAGCACGGCCCCGGCAGACTGCAAGCCGATAGCCGCTTCGATCCACTCAGTCATATTCGGCGCCCAGATGGCGACACGATCGCCTTTATTAACACCCGCTGCCAGAAACGCCGCCGCCGAACGCTGTGCCAGCCCTGCCAGCTCGACATAGCTCACCCGCCGAGTTTCTTCCTTGATCGCGACCTGATCTTTATATTCATTGGCAGCCCAAGCAATCAGTGCGGGCAAACTCAGCGGTAATTTAGTGTCCGACATTTCCGTGAAATCCAAAAAATGTGGCAGACAGTCTAGCCAGCACCTAGAAACGAATCAAGGATTATGCGTAATCAGAAAGGACTATGATTACGCATTATTATGCCTAGAGGTTATGTACGGGGTGTTTCACAGAACAATGATTGTTAAGCGAGGACAGACTCCAGCTCGACAAACGGCCGCGCCTGAGCCCGCGCCACGGCCGGACAGACAAGCCGGCCGCCACAGACACTGAGCCCGCTCGCCAGGCCCGGGTCAGCCTGCATCGCCGCCTTCCAGCCCTTGTCTGCCAAGGCCTGAATATAGGGAAAGGTCGCCCGAGAAAGCGCTGCCGTCGCGGTACGCGGTACCGCGCCCGGAATATTTGCAACACAGTAATGCACCACACACTGCTCTATAAAGGAAGGCGCAGCATGCGTGGTTGGTCGACTGCTCTCAAAACATCCGCCCTGGTCGATTGCCACATCAACCAGCACAGCCCCACTTTTCATACGCGCAAGGTCACGCCGCCGAATCAGTTTCGGGCTGGCGTCGCCGGGCACCAGTACAGCGCCAATAACCACATCAGCCTCGGGCAACAGTTCGCCCAGAGTAGCCGCGTCAGAGGCGCCGATCTGAAAACAACGCCCCCACTCCTGCGCCAGCTGCGCGCGCTTGGTCTCAGAACTGTCAAGGACGGTCACCTGCGCACCCATGCCGCTGAGAATCAGCCCCGCGTTAACCCCCACCACACCGCCGCCAAGTATTAGCGTCTTTGCCGGCTCAACGCCGGTGGCTCCGCCGAGCAGAATGCCACTTCCACCCAGTGGCTTTTCGAGACATCGCGCGGCCGCTTGGGCCGCAACACGTCCGGCTATTTCACTCATAGGAAAGAGTAGAGGCAGGCGATTACTCTCATCGCGCACCGTTTCATAAGCGATAGCCGTCGCGCCGCTGTCGAGCAGGGAATCGACGAGGGCGCGATCAGGTGCCAGATGCAAATACGTAAATAGCACGTGCCCAGCACGCAGCCGCGCACACTCTTCCGGCTGGGGCTCTTTCACCTTTACGATGAGTTCCGCCGCGTCAAATAGCTGCTGCGCACCGTCGACAATAGTGGCGCCCGCACTGCGATAATCCTTATCGAGAAAACCGCTACCTTCGCCCGCTCCGCGCTGCACGCAGACGCTATGCCCGGCCTTGCACAGCAACGCCACTTGCTCAGGCATCAGAGCAACGCGATATTCCTGGGGTTTAATTTCGGTGGGAACGCCTATTTTCACCTGTAACTCCTTGAAGCAAAAGCTGTTACTTCAAGTGTAGTCGGGAATGGTGGCGATTAAATGGCGACGGTGAGAAATACCGTCGCCAGCCGGGTTTACTCGGCGCCGTCGAAGAAATCCTTGAATCCTGAAGGTTCATGACGCCCAATCACGATGGTTTCCAGCGTACCCATGCCCACCTTGTCACCCATGGTGGCGCGAACCACTTGGTGGGTGTGGATAAACTGATAGTCGAGCGGGTTAATCTCGTCCAGATTCCACTCTTCACGGCCCGTTTCCAGCTCGCCTTTCCAGTAGGCGTGACCCCACTCAAAGTGGTTATAGCCAATGCCCAGCATGTAAAACTTTTGCAACGGCTCGAGAGTGTAGTCGTAGTTGTTGCCATTTTTGTCGGAAAAATTCATTTCACCGCCAGACGCCAGCCGTGTGCCCTTGTTCCAGCTGAGCTTGTGCTTTACCTCGGTCATCTTGGTAATGCCGGGCTCTTCGCCGTCGGGAATATCCTCCGGGTTGGCGTAAAGCGGCAGCAGGTCCGCACTCACCTGCGTCGGGTGCCCATCACGGTCTTCAAAGGTTCCCATCTGGGTGCAAACGTCGCCCCAATTGACCGGATTCCATACCCAGTAAACCCCTGGCTCGTCGTTCAGCAACCCAGGCGCGCCACCCTGCGGCTCACCCACCGGGCGCACGCCCCAGGATTTGTCGCGAATAGCATAGGCCTTTTTCACTTCGGTGCGCTCACCGTCGATACTGAAATAACCCTCCCAGTAACCCAGTTGGGTAAAACGCGAGGTGTGCATAATAAGGTGACCATCGTCGTGCATGATATTGGGCGGCTCGCGATGAGGCTCGCTGGCCGCCGTGAACAGCAGATCACACTCTATATCGTGTTCGTTGGCTTCCAGCTTTACCCGCACCTGCCGCATAGGTTTTTCGATAATTATGCTCAGCGGCCCAACGACCGTTTCCTTTCGATCTTTCGGCGCTCTTCGCGATGCGTGAAAGGCATACTGCCGGTTGCCTTTGGCCACACTAAAATGGCCATCCATGATGTGGCGATTGGGGTAGAGGCCAAAACCAATTTCAAACAGGTAGCTGCCACTTTCGTCAAAGCCATTAAACCAGTAACGATCATAGAAATTGCGGTCACTGGTGGAAGGCTCTGCCACCGGAAACGGTGTCTGGTGGATACAGTAATCATCGAAACTGGTAATCATGGGGGGTCACCTGCGGTTATTAGACATGGAAAAGTGGCGATCGCTGATGTGCCAATGCTCACTGACTATACGACCGGATAGTAAGAGACGCAAGCCATCAAAGATGAAGAAAGAGACAGGTATTCAACCAGGCTGCTTGAGTACCAAGCTGGCGACTTTGTAGCTCACGGCCAACTCATCGCGCTGATTGTAGAGCTCTATTTGGGTAGTACACACGCCGCGATCCGGCTTTCTGCGAGATACCCGCTTGTCGACAATCTCAGCCGCTACCCGCAGAGTGTCACCGGCACAAACTGGGCAGTGAAACCGCACGCTATCCCAACCCAGACCCGCCACCACAGCCATCGGCTCCTGAGCCATATCGTGACTCAGCCGCACACCAATGGCTACGGTGTGAATGCTCGACGCAAATAACACCCCCAATGGCGATGCTGCGGCGGCTGCTTCATCCACATGAAAGGGCATTGGATCCCACTGACCGGCAAAGGCTTTAATCTCGTCGGCACTGAGGGTGTAGGTGCTCGAACCCTCCACCCGCGTGCCGACGACGATGTCATCGAAGTATCGCATCAGTCGCAGGCAAAGCGGTTGCCAATCGGAATTGCGGTCACTTTCACATCGTCTGGACGTTTGCTGATCTGCTCGAACAGACGCTCATAGGCAGAATTCTGGATTCGCCACTCACCGTCTTTCTTGACGTACTCGTCACGGTACAGGGCGCTGCCTTCAAACTGGGTGTTGTCGTCCAGGTTCACGAAAATATCGTGCAGGTACCACAGTCCAACGGCAGTATCTCCCGACACGGTAATTTCCGGGTGGTGTCCGTTGTGCATACCAAAGCGGGTTTTGGTAAATGCGCTTTTGTAAAAGTTTTCTATGTCACCCCAACCCTTGAAGCTGATGTCGTAGGACGGGCTCTTGAAATTTATCGTCGCGTCGGCCGTGAACACAGAGCGCTGCATGCCCTCCCAGTTTGCGGTATCCAGAAATCGGAAATAGCGGGCCTTCAGCTGCTTTATCAGCTCAATAGCTTCCAGATCAATCATCGGTCAACTCCTGATGAGTATGAATTATCGTCAGCGTACTATAGTTTGGTGTGGCTCCCAGACCATCCCCTCAATGGGTGACGCGCATCGCTTTCACAAGAGCATGGCGTGGCTGGCCTCGACGCTCCCGCCTGCGGTAGACTGTCGCCCTTCGCGGCACGGATCATCCCTTGATGTACAAGGCATCACTCCCTTTCAACCTGAGATTACTGAACATGGCGGGCAAAAGTCTGCGCCTGTTTGGTTTGCGCGGCGCCTCACTCAAGCCCCGCTCGCTCATGAAACGGGCACGCCGCAGCACAAACCTGAATGATTTTGGGCCAGATGATTTTAAAGAAGGGCTCACCTGCCTTTGCGATGCACTGGAAAGCGAAGCCAACCTGACTCCCTTTGGTCGCATGGTGGCGCAGGCTGAGCTATTGCATGTATTGGAAAACCGGCTGAAGCTTATCCACGCCTTTAAAGTGAATAGGGAGCTGAGTGGTTCTCCCATACTCCGCCCCCTGATCATTACTGGCCCGCCGCAATCGGGCACAACCATGCTGCACGATCTGCTAGCACAGGATCCAGACAACCGGGTACCCAAGACGTGGGAAATGCGCTACCCCTTTCCGCCGCCGCGAACTGAATCCTATTTCAGCGACTCGCGCATCGGCAAGGTAGAGCGCGAACTGAAAAATACCCAACGCCTTATGCCAGACCTGAAAAAGCTCTACCCGATGGGTGCGCAGCGGCCGCAGGAATGCGTTTCCATTAGCGCCATGAACTTTATGGCGATGAGTTTCAATGTGAGCTACCGCGTGCCTTCTTATCAACGCTGGCTGAGCCATGATGCAAACTTTCGCGGCGCCTACAATATTCATTACCAGTTTTTGCAGTATCTGCAATGGCGGCACAAAGCAGAACGCTGGGTGCTCATGTCGCCTAGCCATTTATGGCATTTGGACAAACTGCTGCAGCGCTACCCGGATGCGATGGTGGTACAGGTGCACCGCGACCCACTGAAATCGGTGTCTGCCTTGAGCAACCTGACATACACCCTGCGCAGCGTGTCGTCGGATGCAGTCGACATCCGCGACATTGCCCGCCAACAGGCGGAATTGGTTAGCGAGGGGCTGACACGCAATCGCGAGTTACGCGAAGCGCGCCTGCGCACGCGCGAACCCATTCTCGACCTACACTACAGTGACATTACTGACAACCCACTGGCGGCGGTGGACAAAATATACCGACACTTTTCACTGCCGCTGACAAAAAATGCCCGCGAAGCAATGACCACCTGGCTTGGCCAGCACGATTATGAACAGCTGGATCGGCACCGCTATCTGTTTACCGCCACCGGGTTGCGGCTGGAAGAAGAACGCAAGCGCTTCAAACCCTACCAGGAACGTTTCAATATCGCCCAGGAAAGGCTCTGACCACACCTCGCCAGAGCTCAGCTGACCATCCCGCCGTTATCCACCACCAGCGAATGCCCGTTGATATAGCTCGCACCATCAGAGCAGAGCCACAGCGCAGCTTCAGCCACTTCAGTCGGCTCAGCCAGACGACCGCAGGGAATGCTCTGCATGATCATGGCACTCACCGCATCACTGGCAGCCATGCTTTGTTCTAGCATCGGCGTACGAGTAGAGCCGGGCAAGATTGCATTGATGCGCACGTCCGCCTGCGGGTTCTCAGCCACCGCCGTGCGGGTAATTCCCAGAACCCCGTGCTTGGAGGCACAGTAGGCTGCCAGATTCGGCGTGCCCATCAAACCCGCACCCGACGCTACATTGACAATTGCCCCGGCCTGACGCGGCTTCATGACCCGTAACTGGTGTTTTACGCAAAGAAAGACCGACGTCAGGTTCACCGCTATTACCCGATTCCAGTCTTCCAGTGAATAGTCTTCCAGTGCGCAGGCTGGACCAACAATACCGGCATTATTGATGGCGCAGTCAAGACCACCAAAATATTTAATGGCCTTGCGCACAGCCGTTTCAACATCCTGTTCGGCCGACACATTGCAGACGTGAAAACGGCAATCGACACCCTCTGCCTGAAGCGACTGCGTGAGCGCCTCGCCCTTCTCCACATCGATATCACACAACAGAATGGACGCACCTAATTCGCCAGCGCGGCGCACACAGGCTTCACCAATACCGGAAGCCGCGCCTGTGACCATAAAAGCTTTATCGGTGAAATTCACTCGCCCTCCTGCAGGGCCTCCAACAACTCGCGCCCTTGCCAATTGCGCCGACCGCCCTGCTCCGCCTGTTTAATCAAGGCGACAATCCGCCGATTGGCCGGTACCGCAACCCCCTGCTTTTCGGCCTGTCGCACAACTTCGCCGTTCAGCCAGTCGATTTCGGTTACCCGGCCTACATCCAGATCTTCCCACATCGAAGAACGCGCAACCGGATCAATCGCCAATATCTGACTAGCGAGCCGCTTGAACAGCCAGTCCGGCGATCTGAGCACCCACGGCAGCAGACTCATCGGTATCGGCATCAGCTTTGCTGGCTTGATGCCATTGGCTTTAAGCACCGACAGGGTTTCCGCAATCAACAGCGCCAGGCAGCGACGATAATTGCGTTGCGACAGCTCATCGAGCAGTGGGATTCCCGACAACGCGTTGATTGGGTTATTGAGATTCATCAGCAATTTCGCCCATTGCACAGCGTGCATATCGTCGCGCAATTCCAGTGGCAATTCAGCTTTGGTAAAGAACGGCTGCAAGGCTTCAAGCACGGGGTGACTTTCACACATTAACTCGCCCTCCGTGCCTGCATGAAAATGCCCCTCACCGCGTTGCAGCACGTTAAAGGAAATCATTCCCGTCAATACAGGGTTGTCCGGCAAGTAGTCGGCAAGAGTGCGTGCATTACCAATACCATTTTGCAGGCTCAGCACCACCGTTGTGGGCGCAATTCGCCCCGCCAGCGCCTTTCCCACAGACCCTGTCGCCGCCGATTTAACAGCCACAATAATTAGATCAGCCTCCGCCGCAACCGCATCATTTGTCACGTAACGAATATCGCTGGCGTCCAGCCGCACATCGCTGCCCTGCCAGTTGGTTAATCGCAAACCATGCCGGCCAATCTGACCGGCAATCTTCGGCCGCCCGATCAGCGTGACCGGCACCCCGGCAGCTTGCAGGCGCCCCCCTACGTAGGTGCCAATACTCCCGGCCCCGTAGATGCATACGCGTGTATGTGTTTGATCGGCCATAGTTTTCCTTAAAGTTTTTTTACACTATAGACTACCGCCAGGGCAGGATGAACCCCGTTGCCCGACCTTCGGGTGCGGCGTATGATCGAAACACATGACAGCTTTGAGCACTCGCTGTATGCTCGACACTAATAACTATTAGTTTGTAGTTCCAGCAACCACAAACCCCAAGGGAGACACGTTTCCATGCCCTCACAATCCACTGATTACAGCTACGTTCACGCCAAAGATAATCGCAATCTCGACCACCTCCCGGGTAAATACGGGCTGCCACTTATTGGCTACACCTTTCCCTTTCTGGTTGAGCCCTACGCGGTACTGGACAAGATGTACAAACAGTACGGCCCAATCTCAAAAGCCTCACTCACGTTCAATCGCATGCTTGTTGCACTCGGCCCCGAGTACATCAAACTACTGACACTGGATCCGGAACAGATCTTTTCACCACGAATGGGATACGACGGCCCACTCGGCGATTTCTTCGCCGGCGGCCTATTGATGCGTGACTTCGGCGAACACAAAATTCATCGACGCATCATGCAGACAGCCTTCAAAAACGACGCGATGAAAGGCTATGTGGAAGATGTTCATAGCGTGATAGACAGCAGTATCAACTCCTGGGGACAACAGGCAGACTTTAAGTTCTACCCGAACGTGAAAGAGCTGCTGCTGGATATTGCAGCCAAAGTCTTTCTTGGCCTCGACCTCGAGGGCCCCGAGACCCAGCAGTTGAACCAGGATTTTCTCGACATGATGGCCGCCACGGTCGCCCTCATTCGCAAGGATTGGCCAGGATTACTTTACCGCCGAGGGATGGATGGCCGTCGCGGCCTGGAAAAGTTTTTCATTAGCCTGGTCGGTGAGAAACGACAAAGTGATGGCCGCGATATGGCCAGCTTTTTCGCCAAAGAAACCGACGAAAATGGCCAACTCTTCTCTGAGAAGGTCGTTGGCGAGCACCTGATATTTCTACTGTTGGCCGCGCACGACACCACCACCAGCGCCTTGACAATGACCGCCTCATTTCTCGCCCGACACCAGGACTGGCAAGATCGCGTGCGCGCCGAGGTGCTCGCTCTCAACAAGCCCCATATCGAATTCGAAGATTTAGGTGATAACCTGAAAGACACCGAAATGCTGTTCAAGGAAGTACTGCGCCTGCACCCGCCAGTACCACAACTGATGCGGCGCACCGTGCGCGATACAGAAATCGATGGCCACTCCGTTCCTGCCCACACCCTGATTCAGGCATCACCGCTTTACACACATCGTATGGAAGAGTGGTGGACAAACCCCCACAACTTTGACCCCGACCGTTTTGCCCCGGGCAGGGAGGAGCACAAAAAACATCCCTTTATGTGGGCCCCCTTCGGCGGTGGCGCGCACAAATGTATCGGTCTGCATTTTGCCGGCATGCTCTACAAATGCGTGCTGGCTGATATGCTCAGCCGCTACCGACTGAAGTTTGTCGATGGCTACCAGTATCCAGCAAAAGTGCAGCATTTTCCCTTTGCCAAACCACTGGATGATATGCCGCTGGTACTGGAGAAGCTGTAGCAGCGCATGCACCATAATCGCCCCGCCTAACAGCACACAACCGTGCTGCAGCGCGGGGCAACGAAAACCTTCCACGTCTGCGACAACGCCCCACGCTGCGGCGCCTGAACCCTCTTAGTGCGTAATAACGGCCAATGACTATACGCCGACCCACTGCTCAATCTGTAAAAACCCAACCACCGCGCGCACTTAAAACATATAGATATATTATTAGATCTTTTGGCATAGGCATTGCTTTACTGAATGCGCACGAAACGTGACCAAAGGAGGTATCGTGTTATGTATAAGTCTCTATGCTTAGCCCTGCTCATTTTGGCAGGCACTACATCGGCATTTGCCGATTGCTCCGTCGCTGTTTTCTACGAATCGCCCAGCGTGCCCGATGCTCGCGAAGCCGATTACACAGAAATGCAGCAGGCCGTTGCCACTATCCAGAACTACATTTTTTCCGCCGAAAAAATGCTGGAAGAGTGCAATCAACTCGACACTTTCAGCTTCAACTATTACGTAGGTCGATTGAAATCACTTGCTGCCAGCATCAACCGGCAAGCTTCGCTCTTCAACACCCTGTTGACCAACAGCTGATTTCTGCCACCTTTCCCTTTCTGCCCGCGAGTCGTCCTGTAGGCCCGCGGGCCTTTTTCCCGTTCAGTAACAGCACTCAGGTAATTCACGCAGGTAATTGTCTGCCGATCACAGCACGCTGTCAGAGGTCACACTGTGCAAGGTAGCGGTCAAGCGCATTGGCAAATTGCTGGCGTTCGCGCTGACCGAGTGGTGGCGGACCGCCACTTTGCACGCCGCTCGCACGCAACGTATCCATAAAATCGCGCATGTTGAGACGCTGTCGTATGGTGTTCTCGGTATACAGCTCACCACGGGGGTTCAATGCCTGCGCGCCCTTCTCCATAACTTCGGCCGCCAGAGGAATGTCACCGGTAATTACCAGATCACCCGCGCCCGCCCGCCGCACAATTTCATTGTCGGCGATATCAAAGCCAGAAGGCACTTGAATGGCAGTGATATTCGGATTGGCCGGCACGACGATAGACTGGTTGGCAACCAGCGTCAGGCGAATACCGGTGCGCTGGGCAGCGCGAAACAGTATCTCGCGGACGACCTTGGGGCAGGCATCGGCATCAACCCAGATACACGGATGCGTCACGAGCATTTTCCATTGCAAGAGGAAACTACAGCCGTCACCAGGTTAACCCACGCGCTTGAGCGTATTTTCATCCGTGTGGGGAAATTCCTTCCCGTAGATACTCAGGAAGGTGGTTTGCCTGTAGCGCAGGGAATCGCCATCGACAGTCACGGCCATTTCAAACGCCGTGGTTTTTGCCTTCGCCAGCATAAAGGGCGATTGGGAAATTCCCCAATCAGCACCGTCAGCGGTGGCTTTCACTGACAGTTCATTGCTGCCCGGCTGCCACTGCCCACCAGCCAACACCGTAACCGCACGCGGAATGGCCAGGGAGAAAGAGATGGTATTGTCACTGCGATCCCACGTCCAATAGCCAATCTGATCGTGAAACACCTCGTCGTTGCGCTTGCGCTTTACCACCTGGTGGTAACGCAAAATTGACAGCTTCTGGGTTTCGGCATTGGTTACGTCACCTGCGGCTTCAAACACAATGGTTTCATAGTAGGGGTTTTCTTCAACTGCATCAGGCTCAGGTGACACATCCATCCCCTGATCACCTTCCCATACGCCGATCAACGCTTGCAGCGGCCCATAATCCACAAGCATTACCGGATCTACTTCACTCATCGTTATACTCCTGTGCTCATTATTGTTCAGTTACTATCACCCAGCTGTCAGTAACTGACAACAGTGTGCAAGCGTCAACGCTCCCGATAAAATACCACAAGCTTCAGGCCGCGTGCCTGCTTGATTTTACCCACCCGAGAGGTTTAACCGATGAGCGTAGATAGCTGGACCCCACCTGATTCAGACCAGAGCATTGACAAAGCGCTACTCGATAAAGCCCTCGAGATCAGCGCGACGGATCAACTTGAATCTCTCGCACAGTTACACACTGACGATGAAGCACAGCGTCTGGCTGCCATAATGCGCCTACCGGAAGCACGCTGGCGCGAAACGCTCGAACACTATTCGTCCGACCAATTACACACCCTGCTGCGATTTTTCGTGCGGGCGGAAATCCTGGTGAGTGGTTGCGACGTTGCCGACCAGAATCCGGCGATTTGGATCAACCGCCTGCTGAAGCGGCGCGGTGAAAAACTATCACGCGACGAACTGAGCTGGATTCGCACAAACACAACCAACCGATTCATACCAAACGGCGCCCTTTAGGCGCCGCTGTAGAAGGTTGACATAGGAGATGTGTTACGGCGAAGCGGTGAAGTTCACCTCTGCCGTCTGATTCGCCGCAACACTCACGCTTGTAGATTGCAGAAACCCGATATCGTCATCCACTTCCGGGTCATCGGCCAAGGATTGGCAAGTGAGCGCAATTTTGTACTCGCCAGCTTCGACAAAGCCCACGGTGTATTCGTAGCTGCCAGTCTGCGCGTTCTGCTTCACATTTGCTGTGGTTAGCGGCGTGACCTCTACTTTGCCCGAATCAGTTTTGCAGTGTTGGCACTGCCCGTTCTCATCGACAAAAACATCACCCATCGCCACCACATCAGCTTCGTAAAGGTAGACCGCCACACCCTCATCTGTTGCCACATTATTATTGCAGCTGGTATCGGCCAACAGTGCTGAATCCACACTACCCCGGATAGTGCCCACCTCTACGTTGTTGACAACACGCAGCGCTGGTCTGAGCAGATAGTGGTTTTTGCCGCTGGGTTTGGTGAGCGCTTTGCGCAGGTCTATATCAACGGTAAAGTCCGCACTGCCGCCAGCAGGAACCGTAAAGCCAGAAACCAGCTGCAGAAATCGATTTTCGGCGCCCGCCTGCTGCCCCGGCAAGAGCAGGTCAAAAAGACCACCGGTATCTTCTTCTACCTCACTGCTGGGGCTGCCACCTACCATATATAAGCGCATATAGTTGTAGTCACCGGCGGGCACTGTCGTTTTACCCAGCACGTCTGCCGCAGCATTGCCCGTCAGATCCAACAGATTGGAAACGGTGACCGGAGGATCTAAGTCAACGGTGATTTTGTCACCCTGAGCCGGTTTGAGCTCCACCCGGTTGAAGGTCACCTTTACTCGATTAACACCATCCACGGGCGCATCCGTGACCGCCATACTGACCTCACCAGTCGGCGCCGGGGCCGGGTCATCTGAATCACTACCATTGCAGCCAACCAGAAAGAAACCCACGCCCGCCAGTACAGCCCACGCGATATTCCGTTTAGGTAGGGTGTTAGCTATCCGTATCATTGCTCTGTCTCCGAGTTGCCAAAAAATCAGGCGAATAATGGCAGTTGAACACATTAAGCTCTGTAAAATGTTACGGATTTGCGACTAAACATTAACGATTTGCGATAGGGTTAACACAACATCGACACGGACTGTCGCAGTTTAGCAGCCGTTTTTGCTAGTCATCCTTCTTGCCAAATGCGGCCAATTGCTCCGGCGTCGCGTCCTGCTGGTATTTAGCCTTCCATTGGTCGTAGGGCATGCCGTACACAATTTCCCGCGCGTCATCGTAATCAATGCTGTCTCCAAGCTCGTCGGCGGCAGCCACATACCACTTGGATAGACAGTTGCGACAAAAGCCGGCCAGATTCATAAGGTCGATATTCTGCACGTCTTTGCGACTATCCAAGTGCGCCACAAGGCGCCTGAATACCGCCGCTTCAATCTCAGTTTTTTTATCTGTCATCATTCAAATTCCCGTGTGAAGAGCATCGCCGAACACCGCCTACCTCGTTTAGCTTAGAAAAAAATGTGACGATGCTGATTAATTTAGGCACAATACGGCGGCAAATTTGGATGGGCAACCCCATCATAGCAATCAATAGGCATTATAACTGCCATTAATTGCCTGAATAAACCAGAAAAACGTATACTGCTCGACAGCTGTGCCTTATTCCTGGGGGGGAGTTTTTGGCATATTATCAGAGCGGTAATCCCTCCCCCTCTACGCCCGCAAAAACGTGGTTATAACACCAACGTGGGTACCTGCAAGCAGCAAACTAAGGAGCTTGGTGTGATAATTGGACTGTGCCGTGAGCACGCCGCCGGAGAAACCCGCGTAGCGCTCACACCCCCGAATATCCAGAAGCTGGTCGACAAGGGCCAGACTTGCCTGGTAGAGGCCGGAGCCGGATTGGCCGCTGGTATTTCCGACCAGGACTATATTGACGCTGGTGCCGAGATTGTCGATTCGACAAACACCATCTATGAACGCTCGGAAGTGGTACTCGCCATTCAGCCCGTCAGCCCTGACCCCAGCGTGCGCGACGAACACCTCGCCCGCCTGCGTAAAGGCCAGATCATTGCCGGCATGCTCGACCCTCTGGGTGAAGCCGAGCTGGCCCAAAAGATCGCCGATACTGGCGTAACGTCACTGGGTCTGGAGATGGTGCCCCGCATCAGCCGCGCCCAGAGCATGGACGTACTGTCTTCCATGGCTACCATCGGCGGTTACCACGCTGTTCTGCACGGCGCCTCCCTGGCACCGCGCATCTTCCCGATGATGATGACTGCAGCGGGCACCTTGAAAGCCGCCAAGGTTCTGATTCTCGGTGCTGGTGTTGCCGGCTTGCAGGCCTGCGCCACCGCCAAACGCCTCGGCGCTGTCGTTTCAGCCTATGACATCCGCCCCGCTGCCCGCGACCAAATCATCTCTGTTGGTGCCAAGCCAGTTGATCTCGAGCTGGAAAATAACGAATCTGAGGATTCTGGCGGCTACGCCAAAGAGCAGACTGCCGAGCAGCTCGCTCAGCAGCAGGCTGCGCTGGCCAAGGTGCTTGCCGAGCAGGACATCATCATCACCACAGCTGCCGTACCAGGCCGCCGCTCTCCGGTACTGATCACCGAAGAGATGCTCGAGTCGGTACAGCCAGGCACCGTGATTGTTGATATTGCCGCCGAGCGCGGTGGTAACTGCGCCGCCACCAAGGCAGGCGAAACCATCAACGTTAACGGCGTGATCATCTCCGGCCCGCTTAACCTGCCGGCACGTCACCCCTTCCACGCTAGCCAGATGTTTGGTAACAACCTGACCACCCTGCTGGATCTGCTGCTGAATGATGAAGGTGTACTGGAATTCGATTTCGACGACGAAGTGGTTGCCGGCACCGTGGTTACTCACGATGGCGAAGTCACTCACGCCATGATTCGCAACATTCTCGGGCTTCCCGCCATGCAGCTGGGCACTCCCCAAGAAGAAGCTGAAGAGAAAACAGGAGAGTAAGCATGGAAATTCTGATTATGCAGGTGAGCCTGTTTGTGCTCGCCCTCATGCTCGGTGTGGAGCTGATCACCAAGGTTCCACCCACACTGCACACCCCACTGATGTCGGGCACCAATGCAATCTCCGGGATTGCGGTTGTAGGCGCCATTCTGGCTGCCGGCAACACCGACGGCGGCGAAGTTGCCCGCTGGCTTGGCTTTGTCGCGGTAACACTCGCGTCTATTAACGTGGTTGGCGGCTATATGGTCACCAACCGTATGCTCGCCATGTTCAAGAGGAAGGATTAAACCATGCTGGATATATGGATGAACCTCGCCTACCTGGCAGCAGCGATCCTGTTTATTCTGGGTATTAAAGGGCTAACCCGCCCGAAAACTGCCGTGCGCGGCAACATGATGTCAGCCACCGGTATGCTGGTTGCCGTTGCCGTTACCCTGCTCGACAACAGCATTATCAGCTTTGAGCTGATCATTGCTGGTGCCGTTCTCGGCGGTGTTATCGGTTTTGTTCTGGCCAAGAAAGTTCAAATGACTGCCATGCCTCAGCTGGTTGCCATTCTGAACGGCTTTGGTGGCGGCGCGTCACTGGGCCTGGCCGCTGCAAGCTACCTCCAGACGCTGGGCGGCGCGGGCTTTGCCGACGGCGCACTGGGCACGATCACCATGATCACAATTGCCCTGACCGTTATCATCGGCGCGGTAACCGTTACCGGCTCTGTGATTGCTTTTGCCAAACTGCAGGAAATCATGCCCGGCCAGCCGATTGGCTTTCCCGGTATGACGGGTTTTAACGGCCTGCTGCTGATTGGTGCTCTGGCAAGCTCCGTAATGCTGGCCATCGATCCCACCAACACGCTGTATTTCTGGCTAGCCATTGGCGCTGCTGCTGTTCTCGGCCTGACCCTGGTACTGCCCATTGGCGGCGCTGATATGCCAGTTGTTATTGCCCTGCTGAACAGCTACTCCGGTATCGCCGCGGCGTTCGCCGGTTTCGTCATGGGCAACACCGTACTGATCGTATCCGGCTCACTGGTCGGTGCCTCTGGTCTTATCCTGACTAACATCATGTGCGTGGCGATGAACCGCTCTTTGCCCAACGTACTGTTTGGCCGCATGGGCGCAGACACTGGCGGCGAAGGCGCCGGCGACGAGATCTACGAAGGCAAAATCACCAGCGCATCACCCGACGAAGTTGGCATGCTGCTGGAAACTGCACAGAAAGTCATCATCGTACCCGGCTTTGGCATGGCACTGTCGCAAGCTCAGCACGCTGTGCGTGAACTGGCTGACGCTATCGAGCGCAACGGCGGTGAAGTGCTGTACGCGATTCACCCGGTTGCGGGACGTATGCCTGGCCACATGAACGTGCTACTGGCTGAAGCGGAAGTTCCCTACGAAAAACTGGTGGAGATGGAACGCATCAACCCGCAGTTTGACGACTGCGACGTGGCAATTGTGCTGGGCGCTAACGACGTAACCAACCCGATGGCCCGTGAAGACAAAGGCAGCCCAATCTACGGCATGCCCATTCTAAACGTGGACAAAGCCCGCACAGTTGTTGTTATCAAGCGCAGCTTGAGCGCTGGTTTTGCAGGCCTGCCCAACCCGCTGTTTGCTCTCGACAACACATTGATGGTGTTTGGTGACGGTAAGAAAGCGGTTGTGGACATCACCACTGCGCTGGAAAACGGCTAAGCACAGAGCCGCTTCACACAAAGCCCCCTCGCTTACGCAAGGGGGCTTTTTTTATGACCGATAACTTCATATTGATCAAATCCTGTTCAAATTTTTTCATTCTGCTATTGTTATGCTGTCGACAGCGGTCACATGCCAGAATTGGTGATCGATTGTTCAACCGGTAACGCTATCACTTCATTGCAAATAAGGATGCTTCGGATGGCCACAAGCAAAGCTTCAGACCCTATCGCTGCAATCAAAAAAGAAATCGAGTCACTGGAAAAGAAACTAGAATCAGCCCGTAACAGCCTCGTAGCGGATGCAGAGAAAGCCGTTGACCAAGCCAAAGGACAGGTGGAAAAGGCTCGCAAACGTATCAGCGACGAACAAAAGCGCCTGAAAGAGCTGCAGAATAAGGCTAAGAAAGAATTCAACAGCCGCTTGGATAAGCAGATTCAGAAAGCCAGAGAGGCACTGGATAAAGCCAAAGATCTTGAAGACGATGCACGCGCCGTGCTATCGCTAACCAAAGAAGATTTCGCCGCGATAAAACAGGAATACAACCGCGCCATTACGGCAAGCAAAGCGCGCCTGTCGGCCAAAAAGAAACCGACTGCCAGTAAGAAAAAAGCAGCCCCGAAAAAGAAAGCCGCCGCCAAGAAAAAAGCCGCTGCCAAGAAAGCCCCGACTAAAAAGGCAGCAGCCAAAAAAGCCCCCGCCAAGAAAAAAGCCGCCGAGAAAAAGAAAGCGTAGTGCGCTAACCACTGAAGAGCTGAAGCGCCTACGGCGCTTCAGCTCTTGATCAAATCCGGCGCCAAATGCTCTACCATGGAGCGAATACCCGCGCGCCAATCGGTTTGTGTCTCACCAATGAGCTCATGCATGCGCGTGGTATCAATCTCAAGCGCTCCAAAAGCTTTAGGATTCGGGTTGAACACCGGCTCGAACCCGCTCAACTCGGAAAGATAGGCGCACCACTGCTCGATACTGACAGCCTGCGAACCCCCGAAATTTGTGGTGGTAACCTCTGGACTGGCAGCCGCCAACAGATAGGGAATTTTCTCGATGTAATCATTTACGTGCAGCAGGTTGTAGGTATTGGGTTGTTCCGGATGCACATCAATCGGCATCCCTTCTTTCATCATCAGCAAATGAAAGAACGGCCAACCACCGTTATCGCCATAAGGCACGCTCAAACGCGCAATAGTTGTGGGAATGCCATGCTGATGAGCAACAAACCGACACACGGTTTCCGCCGCGATTTTTGCAATACTGTAGGTGGGGAACATCACGCGATGGTTATCCCCTAACGGATCAGACTCTTTGCGCGGCGAGTGTCCCGCATACTCGTAAACCGCGGTAGAAGAAAAGTGCAAAAACGCTTTCACACCACGGCAGTGAGTCATCAGGTTACCGACACCCTCGGCGTTAGCGCGCAGATCGTAGTCGAAATCACCGCTTTTCACGACTGCAAAGTTAAGAATGTAATCGAAATCTGTCGGGCAATTATCAAGCGATGCTTTATCAGCCAGATCAGCCCGTACCGTCGTAACACCAAGGCTTTCCACTTCCGCTCGCACCGCCTCATCCGTGAAACGCGCCAACGCGGTCACCTGAGCCATCTTTGCCAGTGCTTCCACTACCGGTCGCGCAACCTGCCCGGTCGGGCCGGTTATCAGAATTTTCTTATCGCTGAGATTTACAGGGGAAACGGGCATGACAACGGGCCTCTTGGTCGCAAAAGGCCCATTGTAAGACGGCTATTGGAGAGGGCTCGCCACCCAGACGGGTGACGGCAGTAAGATTACTCCTGACTGGCTACCTGATAGACATCAGACAACTGATCTGGCGCAGAGATCGTTGAGCGCAAATCGCGAATCAGCCCATCTTTAATGCTGTAAATCCAGCCGTGAACATACAGCTCCTGGCCGCGCGCCCAAGCATTCTGAATGGTGGTGGTGTGGCACACATTTTCAAGCTGCGCGAGCACATTGTATTCACACAACTTGTTGACGCGCTCCGTTTCATCCTCGATTGCTGCCAACTCTTGCTCATGCCGACGGTAAACGTCCTTGATATTGCGCAACCAGTTATCAATAAGCCCGAACTGCGAGCTCCCCATGGCCGCCATCACACCGCCACAGCCATAGTGGCCACAGACGATCACGTGCTTTACTTTCAGCACTTCTACCGCGTACTGAATCACCGATTGGCAGTTGAGATCCGTGTGTATTACCACGTTGGCGATATTGCGGTGGACAAATACTTCCCCCGGCATCTTACCGACTATCTGATTAGCCGGAACCCGGCTGTCGGAGCAGCCAATCCAAAGGTATTCAGGGGTCTGCTGAGCAGAAAGCTGCTCAAAGAAAGTGGGGTCTTCCGCCTTGATCGCGGCGGCCCATTGCCGGTTGTTTTCCAGCAGGTTACGTGAAGAATCCATAGGGTATATCTCGTTACTTCGTTGTCAGTGAGAGTCGCGGGGCTCTTCGTCCCCGCGATATTCTACCCCTATCGGTAGGTAAGTTCAGCACTGAGGTTACGCGCGAAATCCTGAAGCTCGAGCATATTTTCGGGGCCCAGACGCCACATCCACTTAGTAAGAGCTGATGCGGCCTCCAGCTCAGGATCGGCAAACTGATAAAAAATATGAGGGCGAACCAATGTTGCGCCCATAGGTGGCTCGCTGACAGAACGCACTTGCCCCAGCGCAGCCATAAAGCGGTCGTGGAAATTGCCCTGCTTACCGAGCTCATCGTAGGCCTTTTCAAACAGAGGCAACCACTCGCGGTAGTAACGCGCTGCGTCCTGTACTGGAACCTCGGAAATCACGCCTATCAGATCATCCCAGCGCGAATAATTACCGCTGTCAGACACATAGGTTTCATCACCAGCGGGCAACACCAGAAAGGGATCGCGGTCATACTTGATCGGAGCGTGCTTGTAAGGAATTTTTCCGTCAGCCACAAGATCAATAGTCAATACCCACTTGCGTACCTGTTCAGCCGGCACCATCCAGCGAACCATGCGCTGAGCAAGGTCGGTGATAGCTTCTTTCACCCGAGCATCACTATTATTGACGCTCTTCGGCGCCGTCACCAGGTCAGGCGCGGCCACTTTCGGCTCTTCCTGTTCCGTTTCAGTAGTTACGGCCGGAGTAAGGGCTGGCGCCTCCACCACCGGAGCCGGGTCTTTCTTGGGTACCGATTTTGGTTCCGGCTCAACAGTTACAGCGTCTTCTTTTGTTGTTGACTCTGCCGATTCTGAAACCGGTTCAACCTCGTTCCATTCAGACTGGGTCGAACTGTAAAACACGTAGCCCACAGCCCCAGAAATGACGACAAGTATCGCAAGAATGACTTTTCCGTTCACAACCACATCCTTTTTTTCACTTTATGCGTGGCATCATACTGGCGATTTCACCCGGATGCCAAGGGCTAGCCGCGACAACCTCGCAAGCCGATGAATGACCCACCACGCTTTTTTATGGGTATTCGCGGCACACGCCCGGTCAGTCACGGGTTAACGCCTGCGCCAAAACTAGACAGCGACCTCATAATGACTCTAATACCCTTGATTTAAAAGGAAAATTAGTTAACACTCCTTAACGTGACGCCACTTTGGGTCAATCCGCTGACGCCCCGACACAGCGTTAGCTGGCAGTGCTGCCGATATCACGATAATCAACAGCGGCGCGACTGGCCTTGATTAACGACAATGCAGCTATACTAACGACACATCGGCAGTAACCATGGCAGCGACAATGCAAAAAGTTTCTCTCAATAGTCTGGCCCGACGCCTCGTTAACGACGGCGTGCTCTCCAATGAGCAGGCGCTTGATGCACTGGAAGCAGCCCAGCAGGAAAAAACCACACTGGGACGCTATCTGGTCAGCAAGTCGCTGGTTGATGGTGTTCTTGTTGCCCAGGCCGCATCAGAGGAATTTGGGTCGCCGCTATTCGATTTACGTGCGTTCAACCTGGAACATGCGCCGCGCGATCTGATTGACACCAAACTGCTGAGCAAGCACTCGGTGCTACCGCTGATCAAACGCGGCAAAAAACTGTTTATCGCTATTGCTGACCCGACCAATTTGCGGGCGCTGGATGAAATAAAGTTTCACACCAATCTGGCGGTCGAGCCCATTGTGGTCGACGAGGCACTACTCAATGAAATGGTGCCCAAGTTCGTTGAAGCCCAAGAAGAACCGCTCGGCGGAGGCTTCGGCGACCTCGACGATGAAAGCCTTGATGCCCTGGAAGTAGAAGCGGTAGATCAGGATGGTGATGCCGGTGGTGATGCCAAACAAGAGGGTGACGACGCGCCGGTAGTTCGCTTCGTCAACAAGGTTCTTCTAGACGCCATCCGCGGCGGCTCGTCGGATATTCACTTTGAACCCTACGAAAAAACCTACCGGGTACGCTTTCGAACTGACGGCATTCTGCATGAAGTCGCCAAACCCCCGAAATCAATATCCGGACAGCTGGCTGCTCGTCTGAAAATCATGTCGGATATGGACATTTCCGAGCGCAGGATTCCGCAGGACGGCCGGATCAAGATGAGGCTGTCGAAAACACGATCGATCGACTTTCGGGTCAATACCCTGCCAACCCTGTGGGGCGAAAAGATCGTACTGCGGATTTTGGATCCCACGTCGGCGCAGATGGGTATCGACGCACTGGGTTATGAACCAGACCAAAAAGAAATGTACATGGCTGCGCTCAGCCAACCACAAGGTATGATTCTGGTCACTGGCCCCACAGGTTCCGGTAAAACCGTATCGCTTTACACCGGCCTTAATATCCTAAACACACCAGAAACCAACATTTCTACCGCCGAAGACCCGGTGGAAATCAACCTGGAAGGTATCAACCAGGTTCATGTAAATGCGAAGGTAGGGCTCGACTTCGCCTCCGCACTTCGCTCCTTCCTCCGACAGGATCCGGATATCGTCATGGTCGGTGAGATACGGGATCTGGAAACCGCTGAAATTGCGATCAAAGCCGCTCAGACCGGTCACTTGGTGCTATCCACGCTGCACACTAACAGTGCAGCCGAGACGCTAACGCGCCTGCGCAACATGGGGGTGCCGTCATTTAATATTGCCACCTCGGTCAGCCTGATTATTGCGCAGCGACTGGCACGCCGACTGTGTGGCGAGTGCACGCAACCTGCCGAGCTTCCCCATGAAACACTGGTAGAAGCGGGCTTCAGCGAAGAACAAATTGCCAGCGCAACCATCAACAAACCCGTTGGTTGCGCCCGTTGCAACAAGGGCTACAAAGGTCGTACCGGTATTTATGAAGTGGTTCGCATCACACCGGAGATCGCGCAAATTATCATGGAGGACGGCAATTCTCTGCAGATTGCGGCGCAACAACAAAAACACGGCTTCAACAGCCTGCGCCAGTCCGCGCTGCAAAAATGCGCCGCCGGCATTATCAGCCTGGAAGAAGTTAACCGCGTTACCAAGGACTAATCTATGGCCACCTCTACCGCAACAAAAACGACGACCTTTGTCTGGCAAGGCGTCGATAAAAAAGGGCAAAAGACACGCGGCGAAGTGACCGCTACCAATGCCACCGTGGTCAAGGTGCAATTGCGAAAACAGGGCATAACCGCCAGAAGCGTTAAAAAGAAACCAAAGCCGCTGTTTGAATCCAACAAAAAGATTACACCACAAGACATCGCCATTTTTACCCGCCAGATGGCCACTATGATGAAGGCTGGTGTCCCGCTGATTCAAAGCTTCGAAATTGTGGCTGAAGGCGCCGAAAACCCGACACTGCGCAAGCTGATCAGCGAAATAAAAGTTGACGTGGCCTCGGGTGCCGGTTTTGCCAAGTCACTCACCAAACACCCTAAATACTTCGATGACCTGTTTTGCAACCTGGTCGACTCAGGCGAGCAATCCGGCACACTGGAAACCATGCTCGACCGCGTGGCGACCTATAAGGAAAAGTCTGAAGCCCTCAAAGCCAAAATAAAGAAGGCCATGAACTACCCTATTGCGGTTGTATGTGTCGCCATCGTGGTGACCGGCATTCTGTTAGTGAAGGTTGTGCCACAGTTTGCAACCACCTTTGAGAGTTTCGGCTCCGAGCTACCCGCCTTTACCCAGCTAGTGGTGTCCATGTCTGAATGGATGCAAGCGAACTGGTTTATCTGTCTCGGCATCATTGTTGTCGCCAGCTATAGCTTTAAAGAAGCCCGCCAGCGCTCTAAGACTTTCTCCGACAAAGTGGACGCCCTTGCACTGAAGGCGCCGGTGGTTGGCGACATTGTCAACAATGCTGTTGTGGCGCGTTTTTCGCGAACACTCGCCACCACCTTCGCAGCCGGTGTTCCCCTGGTGGACGCTCTGCAATCCGTTAGCGGTGCTGCCGGTAACGCGGTATACAAAGAAGCCATCGACCGAGTGCGGGCTGATGTGACCTCCGGTCAAAGTCTGTATATGTCCATCAAGATGACAGGGCTGTTCCCGAATATGCTGCTGCAGATGGTGTCTATTGGTGAAGAGTCTGGTTCACTGGATGACATGCTCGACAAGGTCGCCACCTTTTATGAGGCCGAAGTGGACAACGCCGTGGATGGCTTGACCGCGCTGTTAGAGCCACTCATCATGTCGGTCCTGGGCGTGCTGGTAGGTGGATTGATGATTGCTATGTACCTGCCAATCTTCGCAATGGGGGCAGCTGTTTAATCATGACCGATGGTTTATTGCTGGCGTACACCGTCAGCTTTGTGGTTTTCGCTGCGATAGGCAGCTTTTTCAACGTGGTTATCTATCGCCTGCCATTGATGATGGAAGCAGTATGGCGCAATGAATGTAAGCTGCTGCTGGAAAGCGAACACACAGAAGCAGACGACTCTGCGCAAAACTTCAATATTGCAATTCCCAACTCCCACTGCCCGAGCTGCAAAACGCCGATAAAAGTCTGGCACAACGTTCCGGTGATCAGCTACATCCTGCTGGGCGGAAAGTGCGCAGCCTGTAAGGCACCCATCAGCTTGCGCTACCCGATCGTTGAGTTGTGCACTGCACTGCTGGGATTGGCATGTCTCTACCTGTTTGGCCTAAGCCCTTACGGGTTCGCCACCGCCGCCCTCTGCTGGACTTTGCTGATTCTTACGTTCATCGACATAGACCACCAGTTACTTCCAGACCAGCTTACTCTGCCCCTTATGTGGGCCGGCCTGTTGCTCAGCGCATTGGGCTTCAGCCCAATCACGCTGGACAATGCGGTCTGGGGTGCAGCCGTCGGCTACCTCAGCCTGTGGTCCGTGTACTGGTTGTTCAAACTGATCACGGGCAAAGAAGGCATGGGCTATGGAGATTTCAAGCTCCTCGCCGCACTGGGTGCTTGGCTGGGCTGGCAACAACTGCCTGTCATTATCATACTGTCGTCACTGGTAGGTGCGATCGTCGGTTCCATCTACCTCGCGCTAAACAAGTCCGACCACAATCGCACTATACCTTTTGGCCCTTACTTGGCAGGAGCCGGTTTGATCACGCTGTTTTGGGGTGAACTGATCGTCAATCAATATCTGCAACTTGCTGGCTTGAGATAATGTTTGTAGTAGGCCTTACTGGCGGCATTGGCAGCGGAAAATCGGCTGCGTCTGCTCATTTTGAATCGCTGGGCATTGCCTGTGTGGATGCTGACCAGGTATCCAGAGAAGTTGTCGAGCCCGGCTCTACCGCCCTTCAGGCGATAGCTGAGCGTCACGGCAATGGAATTCTACTCGCCGATGGCAGCCTGGATCGCGCGGCCTTGCGTAAAATCATCTTTTCATCAGAGGTAGAAAAGCAGTGGCTGGAAGCGCTACTGCACCCATTGATAGCCGAGGAAACCGGACGTCAGCTTATGTCCGCCAGCAGCCCGTATGTGCTGTTTGTCTCGCCCTTACTGGTTGAGTCTGGACAGGTAGCCTGGTGTCAGCGACTGCTTATTATCGATGTACCGGAGTCAGTGCAGATCAGCCGCACGATGGCTAGGGACAACAATGATCGCGCGCAAGTGGAAAGCATCATAGCCTCGCAAGCCACACGTCAGCAGCGTCTAGACGCCGCTGACGACGTGATTTGCAATGACGGCGACCTGCAATCCCTGCATAGCGCGGTCGAAAACCTACACAAACATTACCTGGAGCTGGCGAAGTCACATGCCAACCAAGCTTAAGACAGCAAAAGCATCTTCCACAGCCGCACAAAAAACACTGCGGGTAAAGTGCCCCGGCTGTCAGGCCGATGTGGTGTGGAGCCAGCAGAACCCATCTCGTCCTTTCTGCTCAGAGAGCTGTAAAAACGGAGATTTCATTGCTTGGGCCAATGGGGAGCGGGTAGTAGCGGGTGATGATTTGATGAGCGACGTGTTTTCAGGCGATCTTGAAAATTTCGAGTAGGCGATCAACGACCGGTTGATTAGCCTCGGGAAAGGCATAAGTTGCCAGCTCGGAGAGCGGGCACCAAAGCCAACGCTGACCTTCACGCCCCTGCGGCTGACCTGAAAAATCTTCCACCAGCAGAAAATCCAGCAGCACCGATTTATCACTGTAATCGTGAGCCACCTGCATCAGCGGACGGCACTGACGAACCGTCACACCCATTTCTTCATTCAGCTCGCGCCCAAGAGCAGCTTCAACGGACTCTCCAGATTCCAGCTTGCCGCCTGGAAACTCCCATAGCCCACCTTGATGCGCATTGGCGTGACGCTGTGCAATCAGTACGCTGCCGGATTTCACGACTACTCCGGCAGCCACATGAACGCGCTGCCGATTATTAGGAACGGTATTCGGCATTGATGGTGACATAGTCATGCGACAAGTCGGTAGTCCAGACCGTCTCTACCGCATCACCCCGATTAAGATCGATAAGAATATCGATATTTTCCGGGGCCATTGCCTGCTTGCCGGCCGCCTCGGTATAACTCTCCGCCAAACCGCCGGCCTCGGCTACAACAACACCATTAATAGATACGCTGACTTGCTCGACATCGAGATCGTCAATACCTGCGCGTCCAAGCGCAGCAAGTATGCGCCCCCAGTTCGGGTCGCTCGCAAATAGTGCTGTTTTCACCAGCGGCGATTCTGCCACTGTAAAAGCAGCCTTAAGACACTCTGCATTGCGCTGTCCGCCAGTAACTTTGACTGACACAAACTTGGTAGCGCCCTCTCCGTCGCGGACAATAGCTTGCGCCAGCTCTATCATCACCTGATCAAGCCCCGCTTTAAGCGCCTCGTAGCTAGGTGATTCAGTTCCATCGATGACATCACCGCCGGCTTGGCCAGTTGCCACCAACACGCAGGCGTCATTCGTGGAGGTATCACCGTCAACAGTAATCCGGTTAAACGAGCGGTTCACTGCGTCGTCCAATAAACGCTGCAACACCGCCGGCGTTACTGCCGCATCCGTTGCCACAAAACCCAGCATCGTAGCCATATTGGGTTTGATCATCCCGGCGCCTTTAGAAATGCCCGTGATCGTGTATGGAGTACCGGGTACTTTCAATGACGTGGCTTTTGGTCGGGTATCTGTGGTCATGATCCCGGTCGCGGCAGCCAGCCAGTTGTCTGCACTGAGGAGCTCTGGCAGGGTTGGCATTGCCGCCTCAATTTTTGCCAGTGGTAGTGTTTCACCGATAACACCCGTTGAAAACGGCAATACCTGATGGGGCTCGCAGCCAGCAATCTCCGCCAATGCCTCGCAGCTGCGGCGCGCCGATGCCAGACCACGCTGCCCCGTTCCCGCATTGGCATTGCCGGTGTTAATCAGCAGGTAGCGCGGCGACCCCGCATGCAGATGCTCACGAGCCACCTGGACTGGCGCCGCGCAGAATCTATTCTGGGTAAATACCGCCGCTGTACTGGCGCCATCAGCAATCTCGAACAGCACTAGGTCTTTACGTCCAGGCCGCTTGATGCCAGCACTGCCGATCGCAATTCTTACACCATCAACCGGGTGCAATACTGGCAACTCACCACTTCCTACTGCCATATCTTAAGTTCCCAACCGGCCGTGACATTGCTTGTATTTTTTGCCTGAGCCACAGGGACACGGTTCATTGCGCCCGACTTTACGGCCGTCTCGCACAAATGGTTCCGCGCCCGGCGCGCCGTCATCGTCGCCGACCTGATCTGCCTCAAGCGCAGAAGCTTCGGCGTGCTGAAATTCCATGGCCTGACGAGCACTGGCTTCGCGCCGCTCTTTTTCCAGCGCTTCAACTTCGTCACTGCGCTGAATCTGGATATGGGCCAGAAAGCGAATCACCTCGTGCTTGAGTGACTCCAACATTTCCTGGAATAGCTCAAAGGCTTCACGCTTGTATTCCTGTTTCGGGTTTTTCTGAGCATAGGAGCGCAGATGAATACCCGCGCGCAGATGGTCCATCGTCGCCAGATGCTCTTTCCACAGGGTATCGAGCACTTGCAACATAATGTGGCGCTCTACCCGCCGCATGTCCTTACCAATGCCTTCACACTTGTTCTGATAGGCTTTGGTTACTTCCTCGAGCAACTTCTCTCGCAGACTTTCCTCGTGGAGTGCACTGTCGGCATCCAGCCACTCTCGAACCGGAGCCTTAATCGCAAACTCGGCTTCGAGACGTTTTTCCAGGCCCGGAACATCCCACTGCTCTTCAATGCTCTGGGGCGGGATATATTCATCGATTACGCCGTTTACGACATCTGCGCGGATGGCCTCGAGCATTGGCGTTATATCATCTTCTTCCAACAGCTCATCGCGCTGTTGGTAGATAATCCGGCGCTGGTCGTTGGCAACATCATCGTATTCCAACAACTGCTTACGCACATCAAAGTTTCGCCCCTCAACCTTGCGCTGGGCCTTTTCAATGGCATTGCTTACCATGCGATGCTCGATGGCTTCACCTTTCTCGAGCCCTAGCGCCTGCATGATATTGCGCACACGATCGGAGGCGAAAATTCGCATGAGGTTATCCTCAAGCGACAGATAAAACCGCGACATCCCGGGATCGCCCTGACGCCCTGCGCGACCTCGCAGCTGATTATCGATACGGCGAGATTCGTGACGCTCGGTACCGATAATGTGCAGTCCCCCGGCGTCCAGCACCTGACGATGACGCACTTCCCATTCGGCGCGCATTCTCTGAGCTTCTGCCTCATCCGCCTTATCCAGCGCCTTGATTTCGGCCTCGACGTTGCCGCCCAAAACGATATCGGTACCGCGACCGGCCATGTTCGTGGCAATTGTCACCACACCCGGGCGACCGGCTTGGATAATAATTTCGGCTTCGCGCTCATGGAATTTGGCATTTAGCACGTTATGGTCGATTTTTGCGGTCTTGAAGCGCCGCGACATTTCTTCGGATGTCTCGATGGACGCGGTACCAACCAACACGGGGGCACCTTTTTCGATAATCTCGCGTACTTCCTCGACAATGGCGTCGTACTTTTCATCCTTAGTCAGGTACACAAGGTCATTCAGGTCACGGCGCTGACTGGGTTTGTTGGTGGGGATAACCACCACATCCAGACCATAAATATGCTGGAACTCGAAGGCCTCCGTGTCGGCAGTACCGGTCATCCCTGCCAGCTTCTCAAACAGCCGGAAATAATTCTGGAAGGTGGTAGAGGCCAGAGTCTGGCTTTCAGCCTGAATGTCGACATTTTCCTTGGCTTCAATCGCCTGGTGCAGACCTTCGGACAAACGGCGCCCAGGCATGGTGCGGCCAGTGTGCTCGTCGATCAACACCACTTGACCATCCTGAATGATGTATTCCACATCGCGGTGGTACAACACATGCGCGCGCAGCGCTGAATATACATGGTGCAACAGGTTGAGGTTGGTCGCAGCGTAGAGGCTATCGCCTTCTTCAAGCAAGCCGTCTTTCACCATCAGCTCTTCCACCAGCTCGTGGCCAGACTCTGTCAGCTCAACCTGACGCGCCTTCTCATCAATACTGTAATGGCCTTCGCTCTCCGGATCATCCGGATCTGTAGCGACCAAGCTGGGAATAAACTGATTAATCCGCTTGTACAGCCGCGAGCTGTCCTCGGCCTGTCCGGAAATAATCAGTGGCGTGCGCGCCTCATCGATCAGAATCGAATCAACTTCGTCCACTATCGCGAAATGCAGCCCGCGCTGGTAACGATCTTCCAGCGAAAACGCCATGTTATCTCGCAGGTAGTCAAACCCAAATTCGTTATTCGTGCCGTAGGTGATATCGGCCTGGTAGGCCTCACGCTTGGCCGCGCCGTCCTGACGAGACTCAACAACGCCCACTTTCAGGCCCAGGAATTCATACACTGGACGCATCCATTCGGCATCACGTCGCGCCAGATAGTCGTTGACGGTCACTACATAGACGCCTTTCCCGGTCAACGCATTCAGGTAGACCGGCAGAGTCGCGACCAGCGTCTTACCTTCACCCGTTTTCATTTCCGCAATGCGGCCTTCGTGCAGCGTAATGCCACCGATCAGCTGGACATCGAAGTGACGCATGCCCATAACCCGTCGGCTCGCCTCGCGCACTGCGGCAAAGGCCTCCGGCAGCAGGGCATCGAGCGACTCACCGTTACTCAGGCGCTCTTTGAAGACGGCCGTTTTTCCGCGTAAGGCTTCGTCACTGAGAGCCTTAAAGTCGTCTTCAAGCTGGTTAACTTGCAGCACCAGCTTGCCCATACGCTTGAGTTCTCGATCATTCTTGCTGCCAAAAATTTTCTTGAATACGCCAGCTATCATCTATGAATTCGCTTGTAACTTCGTTTTGAATGAGTGGTGTGCCGGATACATGCCCACATGCTGGCTATCACCATGGAAAACACAACGTGGGCTTTGGGTGGCAATCACCAGGCAATTGCGCGGTGATGCGATATCGGCAAGTGCGCCAATATCGCATAGAAAGACGGGGATTTCCACGCCTGTAAAGGCCCGGAGGTACAACGATCAGCCGATCGCTGCGACAGGATTTACGTAAGAGATCGGCGCATCTGCGATATCGTCGAAAGTTACCATTTCCCAGGCATCTTCCTGTGCGATGAGGGCACGCAGCGAGGCATTGTTTAGCCCATGACCACTTTTATACGCACGAAACTCTCCAATCAGGCTGTAGCCCAATAGATAGAGGTCGCCGATAGCATCGAGCACTTTGTGTTTCACAAACTCATCTTCGTAGCGAAGCCCGTCTTCGTTCAGGATGCGGTATTCATCAACAACAATCGCATTGTCGACACTACCGCCCTGGGCAAGACCTTTCGAGCGCAGATATTCGATCTCATGCATAAAGCCAAAGGTACGTGCACGGCTGACCTCTTTTACAAACGAGGTGCTGGAAAAATCGAGCTCAGCTTTGGGTCTGCGGTCACGAAATACCGGGTGATCAAAGTTAATGGTAAAGGAGACCTTGAAGCCATCAAAAGGGAGAAAACTGGCTACCTTGTCTCCATCCTTAACCGTGATTTCCTTTTTAATACGGATGAATTTCTTCGCGGCATTCTGCTCTTCAATACCAGCGGACTGGATCAAGAAAACAAAAGGCCCTGCACTACCATCCATAATAGGCACTTCAGCTGCACTGAGCTCGACAAAGGCGTTATCGATTCCCAATCCAGCCATGGCTGACAATAGGTGTTCTACGGTTGACACACGCACCCCGTCTTTGACCAAGGTCGAAGACAGCGTGGTATCGCCCACATTCTCTGCTCGCGCAGGAATCTCGACAACCGGATTCAGATCCGTACGGCGAAATACAATGCCGTTATCCACAGGAGCCGGCTTGAGGGTGAGATATACTTTTTCACCCGTGTGCAACCCCACGCCAGTGGCGCGGATCGTGTTTCTCAATGTGCGTTGTCTAATCATTATCCTGCTAATTTCTCACATGCAGAGGCTAGCGCATGTTAACAGAGCAAACGCCATTCACCAAATGTCAGCTGGCTAAATTGTGACCAGCAACGCCTTTAATCAGCCTGTCGGCGAAGGAACGCTGGAATATCCAAATATTCCATGTCGCGATCCTCTACCGGAGCCGTCGCGACCGCCTCTCGCGCAGGCGCAGATTTGCGCATCACGGTTGGCCGATCCAGCTGCCGATAGTCGCTGGCCGTTTTTGGCTCAGAAGGCTTATTTTCTACTACTTTCAATGGGATATCACCACCATCAAGCCCGGTAGCTACCACGGTCACACGTAGCTCATCGGTCATTTCAGGATCGATAACCGTACCCACGACTACAGTTGCCTGGTCAGAGGCAAACTCGCGCACAGTGTCACCCACATCGGAGAATTCACCCAGAGACAGGTCCAGACCCGCCGTGATATTCACAAGAATACCCCGTGCGCCCTGCACGTTGACGTCTTCCAGCAGTGGGCTGCGAATCGCCGCCTCTGCGGCTTCGATAGCCCGATTCTCGCCCGAGGCAATACCAGAGCCCATCATGGCCATTCCCATCTCGGACATAACCGTTCTCACGTCCGCGAAGTCAACGTTGATCATGCCCGGACGGATAATCAGGTCAGCGATACCCTGAACCGCGTTGAGCAACACATTGTTGGCCGCTTTGAAAGCGTCCAGCAGGCTAGTGTTTTTACCCAGTACGCTCAGCAACTTCTCATTCGGAATGGTGATCAGTGAGTCCACGTGCTCGCGCAGCTCACGCATGCCCTGCTCAGCCACTTCCATCCGCTTACGTCCTTCGAAAGGGAACGGCTTGGTTACAACAGCAACGGTCAGAATGCCCAGCTCGCGTGCCACCTCTGCAACCACCGGCGCGCCACCGGTCCCTGTACCGCCACCCATGCCAGCAGTAATGAAGACCATATCGGCACCTTCCAGCGCTTCCTGAATGCGGTCGCGATCTTCCATCGCAGCCTTTCGACCCACTTCCGGATTGGCGCCGGCTCCCAGCCCCTTGGTAATGTTGTTGCCCAGTTGCAGGACAGTGCGCGAGCAGATGTCCGTAAGCGCCTGAGCGTCGGTGTTTGCGCAGATAAAATCTACGCCATCCACCTGATTGGCTATCATGTGTTTCACAGCATTTCCGCCACCACCACCAACGCCGATGACTTTAATGACTGCACTTTGCGGTACATTGTCTACTAGTTCAAACATGGTCTTTCTCCCTTTTTAGCGATTGGGCTCAGCGTATGTGAACCCGGTTACTAAACTTAAAAATTGCTCTGTATCCACTGCTTCAAGCGCTCAACAAAACTGACATTGAGGTGCTTGCTGCGTTTTCTGCTAACGTCACTACCGTGCTGTTTAAAACCGTATTGCAGCAACCCCACGCTGGTTGAATAGATGGGGTTGCGCACAATGTCAGTCAGGCCGCTAATATCCTGAGGCACGCCCAGGCGGACTGGCATATGAAAGATTTCCTCGGCCAATTCGATCACACCTTCCATTTTGGATGTTCCGCCGGTGAGTACGATGCCCGCAGCGATCATGTCCTCGTAGCCACTGCGACGCAGTTCGGCCTGCACGAGGGTGAACAGCTCGTCGTATCGAGGCTCCACCACCGCCGCCAACTGCTGTCGCGACAGGTCGCGCGGCGGCCGCTCTCCCACACTGGGCACCTTTATAGTTTCGTCTTCGCCGGCTAGCTGAGTAAGTGCGCAGGCATACTTGATTTTGATTTCTTCCGCGTATTGGGTGGGTGTGCGCAGCGCCATGGCTATGTCGTTAGTCACCTGATCACCCGCAATAGGAATCACACCCGTGTGCTTGATAGCTCCTTCCGTGAAGATGGCGATATCCGTCGTGCCACCTCCGATATCTACCATGCAAACGCCGAGCTCTTTCTCATCCTCTGTAAGCACTGCATAGCTCGACGCGAGCTGCTCGAGGATGACGTCTTCAACCTCAAGACCGCAGCGCCGAATACATTTTTCGATGTTCTGCACCGCATTGACGGCACAGGTCACCAGATGCACTTTCGCCTCGAGCCGCACGCCCGACATACCAAGCGGTTCTCGGATTCCCTCCTGATCGTCCACCACGTATTCCTGCGGCAGTATGTGCAACACTTTCTGATCCGCTGGAATCGCTACCGCCTGCGCGGCATCTATGACCCGTTCCAGATCAAGCGGATACACTTCACGGTCGCGAATCGCCACAATGCCGTGAGAATTGAGGCTGCGAATATGGCTGCCGGCGATACCCACGTATACGCTGTGAATCTGGCAGCCAGCCATTAACTCGGCCTCTTCCACCGCGCGCTGAATCGACTGAACCGTGGATTCAATGTTCACTACCACGCCTTTCTTCATGCCGCGCGACGGATGGG
>NZ_JBFJTH010000019.1:0-35132 GCF_041625495.1 Litorivivens sp.
ACGCCTGCGGTGCGAAATGCGGCTCCAGACGCGACCAGTCGTCGTCTTCATAGGTTAGTTCAAAGGCTTCGGCGTAAGCTTTAAACAGCGCGATGATGTCCATGCTCTTGTCCTGTTCACTGCCTTCCGAGTGACAACTCGAAGAACAGCCCGATAGGAATACGTATAGAATTACGATGAAACTGCCGGCTACTTGACCGCAACATCCGAGCCCACTTAGAAAGAAAGGCTCTATTGACCCTAGCACGCAACGCGGAACCTCGCCAGGTTGCCCCCCACTGACCGACTACCGCAGCTGCTTCGTGACCAACCCTGTGCGCCTGAATTCGCTTTCGATCAACTGGCGCCCCTCGTCGTGAACATACTGGAGAAAACGGTCGGCTATAGGCGACAACGATTTGCTTTTAGGCCACACCATATGCCAGGAGGTGGTGATGGGAAGTTTCTCCACACGCAACTCAACCAACCCCGCGTTGCCACCGAAGGTGAGCGTATGAGCAGACAGTATCGAAATGCCCAGACCCGACATCACTGCATGCTTGATGGCTTCGTTGCTTTCAATGGTCATCTTAACGTTCAGCTTAAGGCGATGTTTTTGCAAAAATTGCTCTATCGCGAAGCGCGTGCCCGAACCCTGCTCGCGCATGAGAAAAGGTTCCTGGGCCAGCTGAGCCAGTGAGATTCGCCGCTTTCGTGCAAGCGGGTGTGACGCCGGCGCAATCGCCACCAGCGGGTTCAAGAGAAATTCCGTGGAGACGGTATCGACATCTTCCGGCGGGTGACTAAATACATAGAAATCGTCACCGCCCTTTTCCAGACGCTCAATGATCTGCCGCCGGTTCCCCACGTTCAGTTGAATATCGATACCCGGATAGCGCTCGCAAAAGGGGCCAAGCATATGCGGAATAAAATACTTGGAGGTGGTAACCACCGACAGTCGCAGCGCGCCCGCCTTTAAGCCTCGCAAATCTGCCAGTCGCATTTCCAGTGCCCCCAGCTCACCGAAAATGCGTGTCGCCGACTGAGCAATTTCCCGGCCGGAATCGGTAAACGTCAGTTTGCGCCCTATCATCTGGTAGAGCGACATACCCACCGACTCTGACAGTTTCTTCAGCTGCATGGATACCGTGGGCTGGGTTAGGTGCAGGAATTCTGAGGCCGCCTTGATGCTCCCCAGTCGGTAAACCGTCGCCAGTATTTCGAGCTGCCTGAGCGTTGCTGCACGGGACAGGTTCTGCACAAGGTTCTTAGCCACAAGCCACCCTCCAGGGCACTTTCATTGCATAGATAATAATCTAATCATTGGATATATAATATCTATTATTATCTATCCTTATTCTCAAGCAATATGCCGCGCATAGCCACTTGGAGCCCCACAATGCGTAGCGAACTGACCACCTCAACTGCCTTGCAACAGCAACTCGTCTTTGGCCTTAGCGTTGCCAGCACCCTGTTGATCATGGGCCTGTGGCTTAACACCACTGGCGAAGCCGGCTCTGCGGCAGTACTGACTGGCGTGCTACTGGCCACCATGAATACGGCCCAGTATCTGATGCGGTCTGGCAAGGCCGCTCGCCTGAGTAACGCTGCCACCAAAATGAATAACAGTGTCAGAGGAGATACCTTGTGAGCATAGATATTGTTGTTGCCTTTTTTCTACTGGGTGTCATCGCCAGACTGCTGAAGTCACCGTTTACTCTCCCCGAGGCGCTATATAAAAGCCTCACCATCATACTGATGCTGGCCATTGGTCTGAAAGGTGGCGTGGCGCTTGCCAAGCACGCCTCGGCCAACATCATTACGCAATCGCTCTGGGTGGTCAGCCTTGGGGTGATTCTCCCGCTAATCGCCTTTGTGCTCGCCTATGCCATCGGTCGTCTGAGGCGCATCGACGCCGCTTCACTAGCCGCCCACTACGGCTCAGTAAGCGTGGGCACCTACGCGGTAGCCGTGGCGGTGCTGGAAAACCGAGGAATCGCCTACGAGGCTTACTTCCCCTTATTTGTAGTGCTTCTGGAGATGCCTGCCATCGCTGTGGGTCTGGCGCTGGCCAATAGCCCAAACAACAGCGCAAACAACAGCACCGATAAACGAGAAGTGCTGCACGAAGTGTTCTTTAACCAGGGCATGGTGCTGATGACCGGCGGCCTGCTGATCGGTTACGCCTGCGCGCAGCAGATGCCACGCATATCGCCGCTGTTTATCGATCTGTTCCCCGCCGTATTGGCCCTGTTCCTACTGGAGATGGGAATGGTTGCAGCCGATCGAATTCGTGCTTTGAAAGACAGCATCAGCTTTCTCATCACCTTTGCCATCGCCATGCCGTTGATCGGCGCCCTATTCGGTGCGGCCATTGCCAACGTCATTAGCCTGTCCCCAGGTGGTGTAATTCTGCTCGCCGTTCTGGGCGCCAGTGCTTCCTATATTGCCGTACCAGCCGCCATGCGCGCCGCGCTGCCGGAGGCTGATCACGGTATGTCTATCACTGCATCACTCGGCGTAACGTTTCCCTTCAACGTTATCGTCGGCATCCCCCTGTACATCACTCTGGTTGAGATCTTTCTGGCATGAACAAGACACACACAACAGCACAAATTGCAGTACTCATGGGTTCAAAATCTGATTGGCCGACACTCAAGTTCGCAGCCGACGTAATTGCACAATTTGATCTACCGGCCGATACCTTTGTGGTTTCTGCCCACCGTACGCCGCAGCGCTTGTTTGACTTTGCCAGCGGCGCCTACGAAGCCGGGTACAAAGTTATCATCGCCGGCGCAGGCGGCGCCGCTCACCTGCCCGGTATGCTGGCCGCCCTTACCCCGCTGCCGGTCATCGGTGTGCCGGTACAGTCCAAGGCACTGAACGGACTCGACAGCCTGCTGTCGATCGTGCAAATGCCAAAAGGCATTACGGTAGCCACCCAAAGCATCGGCGAAAGCGGCGCCTTTAATGCCGGGCTGCTCGCGATCCAGATGCTTGCCACACACGATACCGCTCTCATGGCAAAGCTGCAGCAATGGCGGGCCGACCAAAGTGCCGCTGTTTCCTGGGAGGTGCAATAGTGCACATAGCGATTTTTGGTGGCGGTCAACTGGCAAGAATGCTCGCCCTCACCGGGCTGCGCATGGGTCTCGAATTCACTTTTATCATCAAACAGTCGCAAGCTGACGAATCCAGAGCCATCCGCCAACTGGGCAGAGTGTTGACCTATTCCCAGGATCAGGAAAGCTCGATTGCGTCGCTCTTAACACAGCTGGGCGCTGTCGATGCCGTTACCATGGAGTCGGAGCAACTGCCCGATGCCGTGCTGGCGCAGGTAGCCCGGCACCATCCCTTGCGCCCCTCGCTCAGCGCCTTCAGCATCTGCAAAAATCGCTTGGCTGAGCGCCGATTTCTGGAATCACTAGGCATACCCATCGCGCCGTATCGGCATCTAGAGAACCTCGCCGAGCTGGATCATATTGAACAACCGGTCTACGCAAAATCTCTGACCGAAGGCTACGACGGTAAGGGCCAGTTCTATATTCGCGACAACCAGCAATTGCAGCACATAAACACCCAGACCACCGCTAACGGCTGGATTGTTGAGCACGCCGTGATCTACAGCCAGGAAGTTTCCAGCATTGCCGTACGTGCGCTGAGCGGCGAGATTGCGCTCTACCCATTAACCGCTAACCGTGTTGAAGACGGCATTCTGAGAATGTCCTACGCCCCGGCGCGCCGTGTCAGCGAAGCCGCCAAAGCTGCCATTATTCAGCACACCCAAACCATACTGCGTGCGTTGGATTATGTTGGCGTCCTGGCCATAGAATGGTTTGTAATCGGCGACCGGGTAATCGTCAATGAGATTGCGCCCAGAGTGCATAACACCGGACACTGGACAGTGGGTGCCGGCTGCACCGATCAGTTTGAGAATCACCTGCGGGCCATCAGCGGGCTGCCGCTTGGCTCCACCCAATCCAGGGGCTACGCGGGCATCGTCAACCTGCTCGGCACCGAAAAGCCGCCGCTGGCAACTCTGAACAGCAACAACACCCTGCACTGGTATGAGAAACGGCCGGCACCGCGCCGAAAAATGGGGCATGTGACGTTTTACAATGCATCCAGCACCAAACTCCGACAGGAAATGCTGGCCTTTGAAAATGCGCTGACAACCGTCAGTAGCAAGGCATCAACGCCGGGGGTGTGATGTGGCATAAGAGCGCGCTGCCCCAGTGAAAAACCTGGGGCTGAAACGTTACGCAAACCTTAGGTAATACGACTGGACAGCTCGCGCAGCAAGCCCGCACCGTCGCCCTTCCAGGCACTGCCGTGCATACAGGCCAGTGTGGTTGGTTCGGTAGCAGCCAGCAGCTCAAGTAGGTGCGGTGCATGCTTGGAGTGCGAGAAGTAATCCATCTCTGCTCGGGAAGCTTCGCTGGGTTCGAGTATGTCGTCTTCGGTTATCGCCTTTTCGCCAACACCGGGCTGGGTGAACAGATCACCGCACAACAGTGTGCGCGTGGTTTCATCAAAGAAGTAACCGGTTTCCCATCCGTGCGGCAAGTGCGGCGTGTCGAGCCACGTCAATCGATGGCCACCAGTGTCCAGCACCTCCTGATGCCCCATCGCCCGAGCCGGCTTATCGGCGTAGTCGTTTACCGACACCATGGCAGCCACCTGACTGCAGACCGGCTGAGCCTGGGGCGCTACGCTCAGCCAGTCGTTCAGAGCGCCACATTCGTCGGCCTCAAAATGCGAAAAGCCAATGTAACGCAGGCGATCAACAGGCATCACCGCGCGCACCGCTTCCAGTGTCAGTGGAAACATCTTCCGCAAGCCAGTGTGGAATAACAGCGGCTCATCACCCGCCAGCAGGTATTGATTGAAGGAGAAACCACCGGGAATAAAGCTGGGTGGCATAGGGGTATTGATGCGGTAAATACCATCGGCCACTTCGTGCACATTGGTACCGGACTCGCGATTGGTCGTCACCATGATGCCATCCTCTTGAGGACAATATTGAATCGGACGATAACGCGATGATGCTAGCAGGAACTTTTCCTACTGCACAGCGCCCTGCTGTCAGGCCCTGAAGCTCAGGTCTCGCCCTCCAGAACCGCCTTGTACAGACTCTGCCGGGGCTGCGCCATCACCCGTTGCACCATGGGCGCGAACAGCTCGAGTGACAGTCTCGGCCGGTCTTCATCAAACGCAAGATTGTCGTACTTGGCAATGAACCGTGCGGTGTATTCGTAATATTCGCAATCCCGATAGTTGTCGCGCAGGTTGCGATCCATGCCCAGGTGATGGAAGAAATTGTAGCCCTGAAAAATACCGTGGTGCTTCACCATCCAATGGTTGGCCTCGGACACAAACGGCTGCAAAATGGCCGCCGCCACGTCTGCGTGGTTATAGCTACCCAAGGTATCGCCGATATCGTGCAGCAGCGCACACACCACGTATTCCTCATCCTCGCCCGCCTCCGCCGCGCGCTCAGCGGTTTGCAGGCAATGTTGCAGACGGTCGATGGGAAAACCACCACAGTCTCCGTCCAGTAATTGAAGGTGAGCCAGAACCCGATTGGGCAGGTCCGCCATAAACTTGATCTGCTCGCCCGCGATAATCTGCCAATCCTCGCGCGTACTTTGTGTGAACGATTTGAAGTGCGTCTTCATTTTATTCTCCCGATTAACGTTCGCAGGCTATTTTTTACATACGTACACCGAATTGGTCGACTCCCGATTCTGCAGTGGGTTATAGAATCGCACCACATGGGATTCAACCTGCGCAAACACCGTGTTGAGCAGGGCTTCAAACTCGGCCTCGGGCAAATTCTGCGACCACATTGCGAATACACCTTCGGGTTTGAGCTGCTCGGCCATCAATGCCAGATTTTCCGTGGTATAAAAACTGGCGTTGGCCGAATTCAGGTACTCGGTAGGCGAGTGGTCGATATCGAGCAAAATGGCATCGAACTTTCTGCCCTGATGGTCTGGATCAAAGCCCGTCGCCGGCGCTGTCGCCAGATCAAAAAAACTGCCCAGCACATAGCGATTGCGGTCATCGGCATTGAGTATCTTACCCAGCGGCACCAGCTCTTTCTTGTGCCAGTCGATCACCGTGTCGATGGCATCCACCACCAGCAGTTCGGCAATACGCTCATCCTGTAACGCAGCGACGGCGGTGTAGCCCAAGCCCAGCCCACCGACAACCACCGTCAGTGAGTCACCACGTACGGCTGCCAGGCCCAATGTGGCCAGCGCTTCTTCAGCGTCGACAAACATACTGGACATCAAGAATTCTTCGCCGAGCTTTACCTCGTAGATATCACGCTCGCCAAAGGCCGGTATACGACGCCGGCGCAGCGAGATTTCCCCCAGGGGAGAGGGCTGACTGTCTATTTCTTCGAACAACAATGACATGCGAGGAATATCCTGAACTGGGATGCAAAACAACGCAGCAACGCCGCGCAGTGTGACTTTACGCGCTTTGCGCAAATTAATGTAGTCCACAGCCGCCGGTGACAGATTATGCACCGCCTTGCCATCCCAACGAGCCCGCAAAGGCCGCAATTGCTATTGGACAGAGCGGCTCCGCGCTGGATAATCAAAACCATAACTGAAGCCCCGGAACCAAACCATGCCAGAGCAAAAGCTGAAACTCTTTTCGCAGGAACGTGAGCCCGCAGCGATCAAGATCATGCAGCGCATGAGTCGTATTCAGGCCTGGGTATTCAAGAAAAGCGGCGGCCGCTTAATGCGCACGTTTTTCTTTATGTCACCAGTGGGCATTCTGACCAGCAAGGGACGCAAATCCGGACAATGGCGCGAAGCGTGCCTGCTCTACGGGCAAGTCGATGGCAAGGTGATTCTCATTGCCTCCAAGGCAGGCTGCGCAGGTCACCCCGCGTGGTATTACAATCTTTGCGCAAACCCGCATTGCACCATGCAAATTGGCCGCAAGCCGGTAGCAATGCTGGCACGAGAAGCCCACGGAGAGGAAAAGGACTATTTCTGGGGAAAAATGATGGAGGTCTATCAGGGTTTTGATGACTATCAGGAACGGGCATCGGCTGTTTCCGGTCGGGTTATCCCATTAATCGTGCTGGAGCCTGCAAGCACCTAGCAGTTCCGATTGCAATGCCGCGTAGCGGCGTCACGCCCCCTTCGGTACCAATTGCGTCTTTCAATCCCCCCTTCAGTGCTTTAGGGTATTTCACTTTGCACCCGTTATACGCTTAAAAACATTCTGAATTCAGGGAGATACCAATGACTCAGGAGAAACACGCAGGCACCTCCAGTATTCTGGTTCCCGTGTTTGTACCCGCCGTGGTGGTTATCGTACTGCTGGTGCTCGGCACCATCAGCAACCCGGAAATGGCAGGTGCAGCCTTTAGCGCCACCCTGAGCTACATCACCGACACCTTTGGCTGGTTCTATATGCTGTCGGTGGCCTTCTTCCTGATCTTTATTGTCGGCATTGCCTTTACCGATTGGGGGCATATCAAATTGGGCCCGGATCACGCGGACCCGCAATACAGCTTCCCCGCTTGGTTCGCCATGCTGTTTTCCGCCGGCTACGGCATCGCGTTGCTGTTTTTTGGGGTCGCGGAGCCGGTACTACACTACGCCTCACCGCCCTCAGGTGCCGGTGAGACCATTGATGCCGCCAAGCAGGCTATGCAGATTGCCTTCTTCCACTGGGGTTTCCACATCTGGGCCATCTACGGGCTGGTAGCACTGGTGCTGGCCTACTTTGCCTTCCGCCACGGTTTGCCACTGTCGATGCGCTCGGCCCTGTACCCACTGATTGGCGACAAGATCTACGGCCCGGCCGGGCACGTGGTTGATGTGTTCGCCATTCTCGGCACACTGTTTGGTATCGCCACTACGCTGGGGTTGTCTGTGGCCCAGATAAACGCCGGCCTCAACTATCTGTGGCCGAGCATCCCCGTCAGTACAACGGTCCAGATCATCAGCATTGCGCTGATTACGAGCTTGGCTATCCTGTCTGTGGTGGCAGGTATGGACAAGGGCGTAAAGCGCCTGTCCATTGTCAATATGGTGCTGGCAGTTTCATTGATGCTGTTCGTCTTTATCGCCGGGCCAACCGTGCACATTCTGGAGAGTTTTCTGCAGAACACGGGCAGCTACCTGAACTTTATTGTCGAGCGCACTTTCAACCTGCAGGCCTATACCCGTAGCGATTGGATCGGCAACTGGACGCTGTTCATCTTTGGCTGGACCATCGCCTGGGCGCCTTTCGTGGGCCTGTTCGTGGCAAAAATCAGCCGTGGTCGCACCATCCGCGAGTTTGTGGTGGGGGTGATGCTGGTGCCAACCATCTTCACGTTTCTCTGGTTTTCAATATTCGGCAACACCGCCCTGCACAAAATCATGAATGAGGGGTACACCGCCCTGATTGGCCAGGTGCAGGCAGACCACGCCATCGCTCTGTTCAAGCTGTACGAAATTCTGCCGTTTTCATCCATTGTTTCGTTTATCACGGTCATCTTGATTATTACCTTTTTTGTGACCTCCTCGGATTCTGGCTCGCTGGTGATTGATTCACTGGCCTCGGGCGGCGCCCAGGAATCGCCAGTTTGGCATCGTGTATTCTGGGCTACCTCCGAAGGCGCGGTCGCCGCTGTGCTGCTGCTTGCCGGCGGCCTCAGCGCACTGCAGACCATGACCATTGCCAGTGCTTTGCCGTTTTCGATCATCATGATTATTTCGGCGTTGGGCATGTGGCGGGCACTGGTCATTGAGAGCCACCACCACCGCAGTTTGCAGCTGGAAATCCAGAATCGGTTCTCAGGCACGACGGGGCGCGGCCTCTGGAAACGCCGCTTACTCGGATTGGTAACATTTCCAGACAAGGAAGAGGTTCAGGAGTTTATGGCCTCCACGGTCACCAAGGCTATGAGCCGGGTGGAGCGTGAGCTGTCCATGCTGCACTGGAATGCGCAGATTCATGTCGACGCGGACAACGCGCGCACCTACCTGGAAGTGAAACGCGACGATAAGGTCGATTTCATCTACGAGATTCGCCTGATCGAGAACAAACTTCCGGACTACGCCTTTCCGGAAATGCTACATGGCAAAGAGTCTGGCAGGGTCTATTACCGCGCGGAAGTATTTCTGCGCCTGGGCGGTCAGTCCTATGATATTTTCGGCTTCGACCAGCATGACATCATTATTGATATTCTGGACAAGTTCGAGAAGCACTTGATCTTCCTTGAGATATCACCCGGCAACCTGCCTTGGAACATGGTGGAGCACGATGACATGCTCAGCAGCGAGTCCTAGCCACTAACCGATAGCGGCGAGGCTCTAGATCAGAGCCTCGCCGCGCCAAAAAAATCACTTGCCGGGCTGTGCTAGAGAATTGGCGCAATAACCAAACTCACGATTGCCATCACGTTAATCAGGATATTCATCGACGGACCAGAGGTATCCTTAAAGGGGTCACCCACGGTATCACCGACTACAGTAGCGGCATGCACAGGTGACCCCTTACCACCGAGGTTGCCCTGCTCTACATACTTTTTAGCGTTGTCCCAGGCACCCCCAGCGTTAGCCATCGTAAGCGCCAACAGTACACAGCCCAACAGACCGCCACCCAGCATTCCCCCCAGCGATTCCGCGCCTATCCCGAAGCCCACCACCGCAGGCGCAGCAACGGCAATCACCCCGGGCAGAATCATTCTTTTCAACGCCGCCTTGGTGGCAATGTCCACGCAGCGCTCGGTATCCGGCTCAGCGGTGCCTTCGAGCAGGCCTTTAATTTCACGAAACTGGCGGCGGATTTCGTGAATCATTTCAAACGCCGCATCGCCCACCGCCGTCATGGTGATTGAGGCAATCAGGAAAGGCAGCATGCCACCGATAAACATGCCCACCAGTACTTTGGGGTCACCCAAATGCAGGCTAAAACTTGGGTCGTTGTGCTGCATCACTTCCACAAACGCAGCGATAATAGCCAGTGCCGCCAGCGCCGCTGCGCCAATGGCAAAGCCTTTGCCGATGGCCGCTGTGGTGTTTCCCAACCGATCAAGAGAATCGGTAATGTCCCTCGTTTCTTTGCCCAGCCCGGCCATTTCCGCTATGCCCCCGGCGTTATCCGCCACCGGACCATAAGCATCGATGGCCATGGTCATTCCCACCGTGGAAAGCATACCCACCGCCGCAATCGCCACACCGTAGAGACCCGCCAGTTCGGTCGATGTATAGATAATGGCGCCAATGGTGAGCACCGGCACCACCACGGACTGCATACCCACTGCCAACCCGGTAATCATTACCGTTGCCGCACCGGTTTCGCCGGCACGTGCAATCTTGCGGATCGGTTCCGAGGCGGTGTAATACTCCGTAACCAGGCCGATCACAATGCCGCCTACGGCACCCGTGAGCACGGCAAACCAGACGTTGACCGAAATACCGGCCGTCTCGATGAGCAGGTATGCAGCGCCAATAAACAGCACGGCCGCCGCAATGGTACCGATGCGCAGAGCAACTTCCGGCGATTTCGCCGACAGGGATTTGACGACCATAATCGCCACGATGGAGGCCGTGAGCCCGGTAGAGGCCAGCACTAGCGGTAAAAACATCAACGCTTGCTGTGAGCCGAGCGTGCTGGTGATCATAGTGGACGCAATCGCAATAGAGGCAATCATGGAGCCGCAATAGGACTCAAAAATATCAGACCCCATCCCCGCCACGTCGCCCACATTATCGCCCACGTTATCGGCGATCACTCCCGGGTTGCGGGGATCGTCTTCGGGAATACCCGCCTCCACTTTGCCCACCAGATCCGCGCCCACATCAGCGCTTTTCGTGTATATGCCGCCGCCGACCCGAGAGAACAGCGCCACCGACGAAGCGCCCATACCAAAGCCGTGGATATAGTGGGCCGTGGCCGGATCGCCCCCAAAATACCAATACAGAGAACCCAGCCCAATCAACCCGAGCGACGCCACACACAAGCCCATGATCGAGCCACTGAAAAAGGCAACCGTCAAAGCCTCCGCCGCGCCCTGGGTGTGGGCGGCCGTGGTGGTGCGCACATTGGCCTGGGTAGCCGTATACATACCGATATACCCCGCCAGCGCTGAGGAAACCGCGCCCGCGACAAAGGCCAGTGCGGTTTGCGGACCCAGGCCCGGTGTAAAGAACAGGATTACCAGCAGCACAGCCGCGAAGATGGCCAGCGTGCGGTATTCACGGTGCATGAAGACCATGGCACCGAGGTGAATGGCATCGCCAATTTTTTTGATTTTCGCATCACCGGCGGGGTATTTCTTGACGACCCCATAAATTACAAAGGCGCAAATCAGGCCGACAACCCCAAACAGCGGGGGCACTGCAAGATGTCCGGTCATGGTGAAGTCCTCAGATCCAGGAGGAATTACTGCGCAGGTTCAATTCCCTTAATAATTATGAATAGCATCCGTCCGACGCCGGTTTTAACCGAGAATCAGCGGTTTTCCACTATGGGTATAGCAGCTCGGAGGGGGATTTGCTAACCACCGACTGGTCAAATAAACACCACGTTGCTTCTACCTGGTCTCCGCAGCCTGTATAATGCGCGCCTTTCGACCGCCTGCCGCACGGGCAGGTAAATCCTTTTTCATTTACGCATCCGAGGACACCCATGAGCCTGAACGACGTGCCAAGCGGCAAGAATGTACCCGAAGAAATCAACGTAATCATTGAGATTCCAGCCCACGCTGATCCAATCAAATACGAAGTGGACAAAGATTCCGGCGCAATCTTCGTAGACCGTTTCATGGCGACCTGCATGCACTACCCCTGCAACTACGGTTACGTGCCCCACACCCTGTCTGAAGATGGCGACCCGGTAGACGTACTGGTACCTACCCCGTTCCCGCTGCTGGCCGGTTCCGTTATTCGCTGCCGCCCCGTTGGCGTTCTGAAAATGACCGACGAGTCTGGCGTTGACGCCAAGCTGCTTGCCGTGCCCGTCACCAAACTGACGCCGATCTACAAAAATATCGAGCAAGCTACTGATCTGCCTGAGTTGCTGCGCAACCAGATTCAGCATTTCTTTGAGCACTACAAAGATCTGGAAGCCGGCAAGTGGGTCAAGGTAGAAGGTTGGGACGACGCGGCCGCTGCCAAACAGGAAATTCTGGACAGCGTTTCTCGTTACGAATCTGCAGACGATAAGCCCGCGTTCTGATGTCTAGGGCTCGGACATGCAAAATGTCTGGGCGTTGAAGACCAAAGAGAGGAACTGCCATTGCAGTTCCTTTTTTTTGGGTGCTGCTTTAGCGCAACAAAGCATTACTTGGGCGAATACCAAATTGGCGAGCTGTAAGCCCGTTCCTGGATAATCGACGCGCCCTCGTCTGGTCTATCTTTACCCAGCGCCAGTGCATCCAGATACACGTGCCGAGCGGTGGGAATTTGCAGCACCCGCACGTAGTAAAAGGCGCTTTGCGCGGGATTAAAAGTTGGATCTTGCCACACAGCCTGGAGACTGGCAGCGCCATGGGCATCACTGTGACGCCCCGTACGTGAATCTACCGTAACCGGCAAGGGCGACAGGTTTCCACCAGCGTCGAGACTGCGTTCACCGGCCCAGGCCACATTAAACACCTGCTCCTGACTAGCGCCCGCTTCATCCAGCCACCCCTTCACCACCTGCACACGGTCCAGATTGGCAGCATTGGGGTCTTTCAGTGCCTGAATAACCAACCGCGGCGCGCCTTCGCCGGCGGTCAATTCACTGCCCATGGGCACACCGCGCGCGCGCAGTGATTGGTCGGTCGCCTGGGCATCACCCAAGGCATAGTCCCAACCGCCAAATACTCGCAGGGCAATGCGCGGCCCAGTGGTTGCATAAACTTCGCGACGCTTTAGCGCCGCCATGATTGCTTCGCGGGTATTGTCCTCAGCCCACACCGCCGCCATCCCGGACGCAGACATACTCCAGCCACTGGCGAACTGCTCGCGGCCATCGGCCCGACTCTTGGTCTCCGGCGTTGAATCTCTGGCCAGTTTACCCCCAAAGTTCGCCTCCTCCGCCGTAGCCAACCCGCTGTGACTGTCAGTTGAGCCAATCAGACCAAATTGATAGGGGTTCACACCCAGACGCTGCTCAAGGGTCAAGCCCCGTTTCAGCGCAGGTCGGACATAATCCCCCCTGTGAGGCTGATAATCCTGAGGTTCCTGCTGAATGTAGAAGGGGTAGGTTTCGAAATCTGCAAATTCATCGGTCGGTGAGAACACCGGGTGCGTTTCCGAGTCGCCTTTTATCTGTGTCACCTCCACCACTGGCTCATACTGCAGCCGCTTGCGTGCATAGGCTTCAGTAAAGGGATCTCCGCGCAGGGTCTCTTCCGGAAACATGAAGCCTTTGGATATGTTGGAGTTATGCGGAATAGACAAAAACTCTGCACCGGTGTCTTTGCTGGTGGCATCCAGCCACGCCCACAGATCTTCGGGATAGGGACTATCGTCCGAGCCAAAGGGCTGGAATTGACTGGCAGTCTCGCCACTGGCACTGGTCATGACTACTCGATGCAAATTCGCGCCACCCGGCAGCGAGCTCCATTCCCAGGCGACAAACGTCGTAAACTCTCCCGGCACGTAGTTCTCGTCAGCCAGACGAGTCAGTGATTGCCAGGTTTTCTTTTCCAATGCCTCGGAGTTAATAATTGGCTGCGCCGTGTCCTGCCACAGATTCTTTGCGGAGAGACGTGGGTCGCCCTTGTGGGGCAGCAATTCAATAAATGCATCAAACCCCGCATCGCCATCGATCAGCCGACGAATATGGCGCTCCGTGAGCCAACCCTTGATACGATCCAATGGGCCGGGATCGTCCAGTTGTACGCCATTGAAATACACTTCCCTGGCCACACCCAGAAACTCGGCATGATCCGCAATAGCAATAAAATCCAGCGGCGCACTGATCTGCATACGCGCGCGATGGTAAGGGTGCACCACTGGCTCACCACGAGCAAAACGGTATGCCACCTCGGGCGTTGCGCTGTGATTATTATTAAGGAAGGCGTCAAAGGAATACGCCGTGTGCACATGGGTATCGCCCCACAACAACCTGGGCTCTGCAGCTCCCGCAGCTTGCGCCAGTACACAGCAACATAATGCGCCCAGCGAGCTGGCTAGCCATCGAAACCGTGTAACCATGGTTCTCTCCTTTTTATTATGTCGCCAGTCGGCCTGACCCCGGCCCCGGAATGAAACGACGGAGGAGGGCATTCAATTGGTTCAACAATCTGGACTCAGACTTATGGCCCTCATTTTATCGACATTTACAGTGCCACATTTTCTGTGAAATGATAAGCCGCATAAGAACAACAGCGAGACACCCGCGATGGCAAAACCAAACACAGCACATTTCGCTGTCGGTCTGATGGCATGGCTGGCAGGCCTCAGCCTCGCCAATGAAGCCACGGTGATCGAAGAGGTGATCGTTACGGCTCAAAAACGCGCGGAAAATATCCGCGATGTGCCGATCTCTATCACTGCGCTGAGCGAAGACTTCATCAACGATGTCGGTATTACCGATATTGGAGAGCTTTCACAATTCGCTCCCAACCTGGTGATCAATGCCACGCCCTACACAGGCTTCGTTGCCATGCGCGGGCTTGGCTCGGGCAACAACAAAGGCTTTGAGCGGTCCGTGGCACTGGTTATTGACGGCGTGTATTACGGTCGCCAGGACTATCTGTTTGAAGCTCTGACCGATGCCCAGCGCGTTGAAGTGTTGCGAGGCCCTCAGGGCACACTGTTTGGCAAAAATGCGATTGCCGGTGCGCTCAACGTTACCACAGGCCAAGCCAGCCGCGAATTCACCGGCAAGGTCAGCTGGCTAGGAGGCGACTTTGACAGGCGCCGCTTCCAGGCTGCGATTGGCGGACCACTAATCGATAACAAAATTCACTTTCGCCTGGCCTTAGAAAACGAATATCAGCAAGGGGTCATCAAGAACACAACCGCCGATCTCAATCGCGCAGACTATCCTCAGGTGCAGGATATTGATGACCATATGCGCAGCCGCGATAACGATATAAAACGCTTGAAACTCCACTTTCCATCACTGGCGCAAGGTCTCGACATCAACCTAACCGCGACCGACACCAGTGTTTTTGGCAACAGCACCGGCACCGAACTGACCGCCGCAACACCCGCCACACTCGAGGTATATCGGCGTTACGACCCCAACACCGAAGCCGATAAAAGCAATCAGACATCGTCCCAGAATGCGAATCAGGATACTCTGCGCGAAGGCGCCTCTTTTACCTTACAAGCTGACTATGAACTCGGGGAGTATGCCTTCACAGCCGTGGCCGGCACTTCAGAGTTCGACAAGGTACACATACTGGACGCCGACTTCGGGCCGGCTGAAATTGTGCTACTGACCGGCGATGATACCTATGAACAAAATAGTCTGGAATTGCGCCTGGCTTCGCCGCCTGGTGCCCTGGAGTATGTGGCCGGTTTGTATTATTTCGAATCCGACTACTTCGGGCTGGGCACAACCGATCTTGAAACCGCGCAAACCCTCGAAGTGATCGCCGCGGTTCGGGGCTCTCCCGCCACTCTGAATGAATTGCTGAACATCGCCGCAACAACGCCCCTGCCCGCCGATGATCGACTGAACAATTTCCGCTATTTCGATCAACAAACTGAGTCGGCGGCAATTTTTGGACAGGCCACCTGGAATCTGTCGGACCAGCTGGCCCTCATTGCAGGCTCGCGCTACTCAGAAGAAACCAAAGATGTTCACGCCATCTTGAGTCACAATAGTTTTGTGGCCGAACGTTTTTTCGCGCAGTTTCTATTTGAAGAACCCTACAACGAAAACCGCTCGCGCAAAGAAACGGACTTTTCCCCGAAGCTCAGTGTGCGCTACGAAATGAACGACGAAGTCACCTTTTATGCTACTTGGGCAAAGGCCTTTAAAGCAGGCGGTTTCAACGAAGCAGCCGTTAGCGCAGACAACCTCGAATTCGAGCCTGAAAACGCCGAAACCTACGAAGCCGGAACGAAAATGCGCCTATTGAATGGCGCTGCGACATTGAATATCGGGCTGTTCAGTACCGATTTCGACAACCTGCAGGTCAGTCTGTTTAACGGCACCAATTTTTCCGTTGGTAATGCAGCATCGGCGCGCTCGCGCGGCGTGGAGATCGAATCACAGCTCCTGCCGGCCCCCTGGTTGGCGCTCAATGTATCGCTAGCCTATCTCGATTCCCGCTACGATAAATTCCCGGACGCCCAATGCACAGCAACCAGTGGCGAGAGCGCCTGCGATCTCAGTGGGAAAAGACTCACCCGCGCACCGGAATGGGAAGCGACCCTGGTACAACGCTGGAATCTTACCCAATTGATCCCCGGCCTGAATGACCTCCCCTTCAGCCTCGGTCTGGGCGTAGATGCCACGTTCCGCGACCACCAGTTTTTCAGTACCGACCTCGACCCGATCGATGCCCAGGGCCCCACCACGGAAATGAATGCCAATCTACGGGTGTCCAGCCTGGACGACAATTGGTCTGTCACTTTATTGGCACGCAACATCACCCGCCGGGAAATTCAGGCTCATGGCCAGGACGTGCCACTGCAACCGGGCAGCCATTTTGGCACCATGAATGCGCTGGATCGCTATTTTGTGGAATTTCTCTACCGCTGGTAACGGCCTGCACGCCAGCATTGACCCTATACCTTACTACAGGCTTTAATTTCCTCACGCTGGAACTGTGCAGAAACATCGGGAGCGCGCCACGTGACCTACCGTATTGGTGAATTAAGCAAACTGACCGGTTGCCATATTGAAACCCTGCGTTTTTACGAGCGCGAGGGACTGCTGCCGCCACCACCGCGCGGCAGCAACGGCTATCGTTACTATCCCAAAGACAGCGTTGCCAGGGTCCGGTTCATTCTCCACGCTAAACAGCTGGGCTTTAGTCTGAATGACATTGCCGAACTGCTGTCTATTCAGGTGGCGCAGGATGCGCGAACCTGTGCCGATGTAAAATCGATCGCACAGCAGAAACTCAGCACCATTCGACAGAAAATTCAGGAGCTTGAAGAGATGTACAGCGCACTGGAAGAGGTGGCTAAAGCCTGCGATGGGAGTGTTGATTCTGCCCGATATTGCTCAATATTGCAGGCACTGACACAAAATGCAGAGCCAATGTAAACCCTGCACACACTGTCAGCTGAAAGCTGTTAACCGATTTTCGGCATCGCCGATTTCAATCGCTTATAAAGCTTGCTGTTACGCTTGATCGCCTTGTGTTTAGCGTAGGCATCTACCGCTTTTTCCCAGGCGCCGTCGGGGCCGTGGGCATTCAGTGAGAAACTGGTACAAACGGTTTTACGTTCCAGTTCCGAAGCAATGCCCACCTGGAAAATCGGCGTTAAATTGCCGCTTTTCTCTGTCTTAAGCAGGTAACTAATACCTTTCACGGAGCCATCTGCATTGAAGCAACGCTCATCTTTTGCTGCTTCACGCGCTTTGATCTGAAGTGTTTCCAGCTCCCGATCACGATCCTGCGCCAAGGTCTCAACCGCTTTCTTCTTGGCGCCAGTCAGACGTTTTCCATTTTGCTTAAGAGAGAAATATTCCTGATACAGTTTACCATCGACAGTCCGTCGTACCCGGTAGCCGTAAAAGGCCTGATTATCTAATAGTTTTACGCTCATGGTTCCGCAATAGCCTCCCGCTGCTTGCAACACACGCTCATAGTTAGTTACCGCTAACTCGGTACATAACTTTACGCCTAATATATGATCTTGCAATGAATATTTTTACACCCCGTGGTCCATATCCAGAGACGGCGAGGCCTGCGAAGGTTTTCCAACGATTTTTGCTGGCACACCTGCCACCGTGGTATGGGCGGGCACATCCTCAACAACCAAACTACCGCCCGCAATTTTTGCGCCTTCACCAATATGAATATGGCCCAATAATTTAGCGCCGACGCTAATCAACACGCCGTCACCTACTTGCGGATGACGTGGGTTGTGTTGCGTACCACTGCCACCCAGCGTCACACCGTGCAACAGCGACACGTTGTCGCCGATACTCGCCGTTTCACCAATCACCACACCCGTGGCGTGGTCGACCATAATGCCAGCTCCGACCACGGCAGCCGGATGAATATCCACATCCAAAGTGGTAGAAATACGGTTTTGTAGAAACAGCGCCAGTGATCGCCGCCCCTGCTGCCAAAGCCAGTGCGCAAAGCGGTAAGATTGCACAGCCTGGAATCCCTTGAAGTACAACACCGGCAACGCAAAGTAATTGCACGCCGGATCACGCTCATAATGCGCGTGGATATCAGCCACTGCTGCTTCCAAAATGGCTGGCTGGTCGCGCATCGCTGCATCAAATACTTCGCTTAGCGTCATTTCCGGCACTGAATCGCAACCCAGCCGTGTCGCAATATGAAAACTCAGTGCCGACGCGAAGGAATCATGGCTCAAAATATTGGCGTAAAAATAACTGGCCAACGCAGGTTCGCGTTCACTGAAACCCTTTACCTCCTGCTTGATCGTCTGCCACAACGCTTCGGTGTCGTAGACCGTAGTCATAGAAATGCATCCTGTGTTATCGCCGCTTGTGCCGGTTTCACAAACCGCTCGAAGATTTCTTCGCAATGTTCCTCAACAACCTCGCGCAGGGCAAACGTTTCACAGCCTCGAATCCGCGCCAGCAAGCAGTCAATCGTCAGCTGCCGTTCACATTCCGCAGCAATGGGCGCATAACTCAAATGCCATCGCTCTGGAGCAACACCGCCACTATCAAAGGCGTAAGGACGGAAAAAGCCCTCCGAGCTGCCCTCGGCAATTCGCGCATCGAGCCATTCATGCAGCGCCGCAAACGGGCCGCCAACGTTGACTTCGTCGGGTGTGAGTTGCACCGCATAATCCACCGGGACTGCGGCTGCATCGTATACATCAAGGTCACTGCCCCAGTGATGACGCGACGCACCGGGCAATGCCGACCAGCGCAGAATGGCCTGCACCCAGGCCCAGTCATCCAGCTCATCGCGTCGCAGCGGATTACCGGAACTGTCCAGCACCGGGCGTTGCCCGCCGGCCTTTTGATTCCAGATTGCCAGCTGACGCTCAAAGGAGCGAAAACAGCTGACCGGCTGCAAATCAAACCCAGCCTTACTTGCGCTGAGCTGCAAGCGCTGCAGCGCTGCTGCCGCCTGCGGATGTAAACGATGCTGTTCGTCGAGGTGGCAGAGAAAGGATTCATCACTACCGGTTAACTGGTCGGCGCTCACGTTCACACTCACAAAAAATGACGAATTTCCGGCGACACTGCATACTATCGCCAACGAGGTTAGCGGGTGAATTCTGCAATGGAAGAGCATAAAAAGCGAATCGCACTGGCACTGGGCAGCGGCAGTGCCCGTGGCATGGCCCACATTGGTGTCATTCAACGATTGGAAGAGCGAGGCATTAAACCCGATATTGTGTGCGGCACGTCAGCAGGCGCCCTCGCAGCGGCCGTCTACGCCTGCGGCAAGCTGGATCATTTTGCAGACTGGGTCAGCGGTCTGACCAACAGCGACATACTGCATTATATGGATATTCGCCTGCTGGCCACCGGTGGGGTGGCCCACGGCGGTCGGCTGATCGACTTTTTCAAGAAAAATTACGGCAACCCCAACATTGAAGATCTGCCGCTGCGCTACACGGCCGTGGCCACCGATCTCTACCGCGGCCGCGAAACCTGGCTACAGGAAGGCCCGCTGTGGGACGCGGTGCGCGCCTCCATCGCCATACCGGGTGTTCTGGTACCCGTTGCGCAAGGTAATCACTGGCTGGTTGATGGCGGTCTGGTCAATCCCGTTCCCGTATCGGTCGGTCGCGCCCTTGGCGCCGAAACCATCATTGCCGTCAATCTGAACAGTGATTTAGTGAAACCGCCGACAAAAATTACTGCCGTGGAACCAGCGGGTTCAGAGGAGGCCGATCTGGACGACGAGGATGACGACGAATTTTCCATGCTCAGCCGCCTAGGCAATTCCATCAAGGGCGCCGCCAGCAACTTGTGGAGCAGCGGCAACAAAGCACAGGCGCCCGGCGCGCTTAATGTCATGCTCAGCTCTATCAATGTGATGCAGGACCGGATCACCCGCAGCCGAATGGCCGGCGAGCCTGCCGATGTGACGCTGTCACCACGCCTGGCACACGTCGGTTTTCTGGAATTCTCGCGAGCCGGCGACGCTATCGAAGAGGGCCGCGCCGTGGTCGACAGGATGTGGCCAGAAATTGAATATGCCTTGCAGCTGGCAGACGATCATCAGCAGCCGCCAAGACCAGAAGAGCCCGAGCCCCAGCAGCCGGCGGATATCGACAAGATGGTGAGCGCCACCATGGAGAAAGTAACGCCAGAACCGCCGTTCGACGATACGGTTTAGGGGCGCTGCCGGCCAGCGGGTGGACTGGACGCCCAGCGGCAGTGCGCTCACGGCGCGCGCATTTGCCCTTGCGCTACCAGAACAGCTTCTCCGCCAACTCTCACGTTGAGCGGCGCCGAGGCACAGGTTTCAAATTCCACCTTCAACAGACTCTGACGCGTGCGTTTCGTGCCGCGTTCAACCCACAACGTGTGGGTGCCCTGCGCCAGCTTTTCACCAAGAAAGGCGACAAAGGCCGGCACTGCAGCGCCCACTGGCGGATCGTCGTGAGGCGAGCGCCCCGCCCCCAGCAGCCGCAGATGAAAATCGGCCTCCGGATTTTCGGTTTCCGAACAGTACACCAGTATTTCACTAACCGGCACCGACGAGGCGCTGCTCTGCGCCCATGCTTCCGCATGAAAGGCGGCGCGGTAAACCGCATCCAATGAGCGCAGTGGCACAATCAGGTAGGGAGAACCACAGCTGACGAACAGCGCTCGCGCTTTCAGGGTTTCGAGATCTTGTGACTCCAAACCCAATATGCCGAGCAATTCCTGTTGCGCGGGCACGTAGCGATCAATCTGCGGCGTGACGGTGAAGCCCACTTGCGTCAGAAGGCTTTTGTCGGAACGATTGAAAAGAATGGGCAATCGCTGCTCACCCTGCACAAACTCGCACTTACTCAAACCTGTCCCCACGGCAATACCACCGGATTCGGCCAGCGCGAAGGCCGCCGCCACCGTGGTATGACTGCCAGCTGCCCTCTCCCCTAGCGGCGAGTACACTCGTAAGCGGGCCGCGCAATCAGCCGCAGACGGCATAACAAACACCGTTTCTGAGTGATTGGTCTCTCTGGCCAGCATTTGCATCTGCCCCTCAGTCAAACCATCGGCCTGAGTAAACACGGTGATCTGCGCGCCACTAAAGGCCCGCTCGGTAAACACGTCCACAACACTGTAGGGGTATTGCATGCCATTTCTCCTTATCGCCCTGTTTAGAGCATAGCACCGTGCCCGCCCCTCGCCAGCCCTGTGCGACAACAAAACTTTGAGTACAATGTGCGCTTTTTATGGCCACAACTATGACGTTTCTCTGCCACAAAGACACTATTGCCGAGCCCGGCAGTCTGGGGATTGACAAACACGGGCTATTTATCGTGCGTCAGAACGGTCGGTGCTTTGCCTACCGCAATCGCTGTCCCCATCTCGGGGTTGAGCTGAACTGGACTGAGAACCAGTTTCTAGACAGAGACGACTCGCTGATACAGTGCGCCACCCATGGCGCACTGTTTGTTGTGGAAACCGGGGAATGCGTCGCCGGCCCCTGCCTGGGCGACTGCCTTGAAGCAGTGCCCATTATCGAGCACAACGGCGAGCTGCACCTGGCTGAGGATCAGACCTAGCTCCCGTGCTGAACGCAGTCATTGCCTCTGACGTGAAACGCAATAATCTTTTAAACCAAACGTCATCACACGAAATACGCCCAACCTATACCCAGTTGCGACTCTAGAGAAATGTTAGGCAGTCAAATCGCCTTGCGGCGCCCCGCATCGCCATCCGTTTGCAGCGAACTAACGATGCGGAAGACAACAAAAAACCAGAGTCATGAAGACCGCTTTAAATACTTTGTCTTTTTCAAAAAAACATTAATACACTTGCCGCAATTGGCTTAATGGTGGCTAATTCCTGCCTGAGGGCCTCCAGCTGAGCAGGCCTTTTTCTGCAGCCCCTTCTCCTCCCGCACGTTCATTCCCGTTGCTCCCCCCCGACAACAGGCCTAAATTTCATCGAGAACCGCTGATGGCAGCACCGGCTCAAAGGGCAGACGCCCTGACAGCACGATCCCGTCGGGCGAAACCTCGCAACCATAAGCCAGCACCTCCACCCCTTCAGAGATGGCCGCACGCACCGCCTCACCGTATACCGGATCGATACTGTCGGCCGGGCCGATCCGCTGAATACCCGTATGCATGGCCAGTAAAATCATGACCGCGCGATCTCCATTGGCCACAACCTTTGCCAGCTCCCGCACATGGCGGGTGGCACGGTCACTGACCGCATCAGGGAACGCGCCATAACCGTCCGACAAGCCCAGCGTCACGCTTTTCACCTCAACCACGCAGCGGCCGGGCGACTCCAACAGGAAATCCGCGCGGGTACCCTCCTCGACTTTTACCTCTCGGCGGTGGCGTTCATAGCCCATCAGTTCCGGTATGTTGTTGTCTGCCAGAGCGGCGGCGACCACCTTGTTGGCCCGTGCCGAGTGGATACAGATGCGGTTTCCCGCGCTGGTTTCGATAAGCTCCCAGGTCAGGGAATATTTGCGCTTAGGGTTATCCGACACTGACAGCCAGATCGTGGCACCGGGCTCCATGCAGCCAGTCATGGCGCCGGTATTGGGGCAATGCACCGTCACCGTCTCGCCGCTCGGCAATTGTACGTCTGCAAGAAAACGCTTATAGCGCCTCAGCAGAGTGGCTGTAATCCAGTGATCCGACATGGCAGTTCCGCAGTAAGAATATGTTATAAGTTACGTCGTTATAAGAAGACGGGCGATGCACTTTAGCAAAGTCGGCCCACTTACTGAAAACCCGGCCCGGATGAGATCCCTTGAAGCGACAAGCCACCTCCCTGTTCCTATTGCTGCTGTGCACCGCGTTCAACCCAGCACCGGCAGTCGCTGAGCAAAAACCACTGTGGGAGCTGGGTTTTGGCACAGTGATGTTTCACCGCCCTGATTATCTGGGCGCTGATGAGGACAGCTTCTACATACTGCCGTTCCCCTACATGGTGTTTCGCGGCGATATTCTCAAGGCCGACGACAACGGCATACAGGGGCTGTTTTTTAGCGGCGAGCGCTGGGAGCTGGATATCAGCGGTGGCGGATCACTTCCGGTGAACAGCGAAGATAACAGTGCCCGAGAAGGCATGGACGATCTCGACCCGGCATTTGAGCTCGGGCCGTCGGTCACCTATAAAGTCACTCTCGAGTCCCCGCACAGGGTCACCGCCGAGTTTAAAACACGAGCATTGATCTCGGTCGGTGACAGTGGCATGCACCACGAGGGCTGGGTCGCCAACCCGGAATTGCGTTGGGAGTTCCAGCAGCGCCCCGGACTGCGCTGGGGCAGCAGTATAGAAGCCCTCTACGGCAGTGCTGACTACCACGGTTTCTTTCACAATGTGTTGCCGGAGTTCGCCACCGCTGAACGCCCAACCTACGATGCCGATGCCGGTTACGGCGGCGCTGCCATCGCCGGCTTTGTGCGTTGGCAACCCAAAAAAGACTGGCACCTATACACTTCACTAACCTACCACCATCTGGACAATGTGAGCTTTGATGACGGTCCGCTCTTCCGCCAAAAATACGGCATTTATCTCAGCTTCGCGCTGTCACGCACTCTGATTAAATCAAAAACGCTGGTACCCTGAGACTCATGAAAGCACTTAAATTCTTTGCGGTCACTCTGGCGTCGCTGCTGCTGGTATTGCTAGTCTTCATCAGCCTGCTGGTTATCCAACCCAACTGGTTTAAACAACCGATAACTCGCCTTATCAATGACCAAAGCGGGTTGCAAGTCAGCCTTGGTCGCATAGACAGCGGCGTCGGGCCGGCCAGCCTGCAACTGCAGAACGTCGCCGTAGCCCACCGTGGGCAGCAACTGCTTAACGCCGAGCAAGTGAGACTGGAGCTCACCGATTGGCCCTCGCTGGAAAAGCCATTTTTCCGACTGGCGCTCGCAAGCCCACAGGTGATTTATAGCCTCGACAAAGACGGCAACAGCAACTGGCCCCAATCCAGTGCCCCCAAGGAAGATTCTTCCACTTCACCCTTGCCGTTCGCCCTGCCCGGCGACTTTGCGTTTGAGAACATTCTGATAGAAGACGGCGATATCCAGATTAGCCTGCCGGCCCAGCAACGGCATATCACCCTGCCATTGCTGCAGCTTGAGCGCACCGCTGAAAACCGGGCACGCCTAGCAATACGAACCGCCATCGATGGTGAGGCCTTCGAGCTGGACGGGGAATTTACCCTCTCCTCGGCCCATCAACTGGCATTGGACCTCGCACTCAGCAATAACGCCATGCAGACCCGAGTCGACGCATCACTGAGCACTCGGGCGCAGATGGATGGCAGTGCCGGCAAAGTGTCGTTCAGCCTCAGCAACACCGCCTTTATCTCCCGACTGCTCGGTGTAGAGATCCCTGAGCTACCGGAAGCACGGCTGACAACCCGATTCGGCATTGATTCCCACTACCGCCTGAGCGACCTGGAACTGCAGCTAGGCGACCAGGCCTTGAGCGGCAACGCCGTCTACTCGCCAACTGACCACCACCTGAGTGCAACATTGCGCTCGGACCACGTTGATCTCGACGCGCTGCTGGCGTTATTCCAGTCTGAAGCCATCGCCGAAGCTGGCACTGAAGTGGTAGAGAAAGAGATAACTGAACCACCCGCCAAGCCTGAGCAGATTGGAGAGGCCCAGATTGACTGGAGCGGCCTCAACGCCGTGAACCTGGACGCTGATATTGTGCTGAAAGCCTTCTCGGGGCAGCAGTGGCGGGTTGCCGACATAGACGCCAAGATCGTCATTCGCGGCGATAAGAAACGTCCGCGACTGGCGGTGGCCGCGAGCACCGGCAAAATCCTTCAAAACACAGAAAATGGGTACGCGCTGGATTCCGTCTCGCTGGACGCAGAGTTCACCGCCCTGGATTTGCAAACCCAAGGTGCAGACGCCGATGCCAAGCTCAAGCTCGCGGTGAATGAGCACATCACTCTCAACGCTGAAGGTCGAGCCAACCTGAACGCGCTAGAAGAACAGGAGCTGACATTCCAGCTTGCAGCCCCCAGCACGCTGACCTTGTGGCAAGCAGCCAAATTGCCCTACACCGAGGCCGGCGCGCTGAACGTAGACGGTAAACTCAGCTCCTTAAAGGGCGTACTCAGCCCGGCGCTCATCATGCAATTGGGTGACCAGCGACTCAACCTCGATGCCAGCTATACGCCCGGTGATCGTCCAAAGCTTACCGCCAGTGTTAGCGGAAAAGATCTGGATATTCGCTTTCTCAGCCCAGAGCAAACGTCCGGCACGGCAGAAAAGCCCAAAACCGATGCAACAAAAAAGCCGTTATTCTCCCGCGATACCATCGACAACCGTTTGCTTAGGGAGATGGATGCAGAAGTCGCCTTCAATATCCAGGGTTTGACCACACCCGTAAATCGAATTGATGAAATCAGCCTGATCGCTCAGCTCAACAAGGGCAAACTGACCACGCGCAATAGCCAGATCAAACTGCCCGACAATGACTTGAATTTCAGCTTCAGCGGCAACTTTACGGAGAATGACAATAGGGCCCAAACAGAACTGACTTTTAACAGCAGAAATGTGGGCGCGCTTGGGCTGGAAGAGGCCGCCCAGATTCGCGGCGGTCACGGCAAGGTAGAACTGAAGCTGGCCTCCCACGGTACCAGCGCGCATGCACTGGCCAGCAACCTCAATGGCAAGATAGACACCCGCCTGCAGGATCTGACCATGGATAACAACAAGGTCGACCTGATCGGCTCCGACTGGATTACTGAAGCCATCACCAAACTCAACCCCTTCGCCAAATCAGATCCCGTCACACAACTAGAATGCGTTTCGGTTTATTTCGATGTGAAGAATGGCGTAATGGTCAGTGAAAAGAACCTTCACGTAGAAACCAGCAAAATGAAAATTATTGGCGATGGTGAAGTGGATCTGGGCAAAGAGCGCATGACCCTCAACTTCACCCCCATCGCGCGCAAAGGCCTCGGTGTAAACCTGAGCTATCTTGCCAAACTGGTGAAAATTCACGGTGATATACAATCACCGAAGCTGGGCGTGGACGCCGGTGGTTTGTTCAGTTCTGCCCTGTCAACCAGCGCGGCCATGGCGACCGGCGGTGCCTCTCTAATAGCCCAGAGCCTGGTCGAACGGGCTATGAATGCCGGTAGCGCCTGCGATCCAAGCAAGAAAATAGAGCTGGCCATCCCGGAACCCGAACCGGAATCCCCAGCCGATGGCACGGCGGAAACGCCACCAGCCCCCGAAGCGCCCTAAAACGGCAGCGATTGCAATTTCGCGTGAACTGCGCAAAATGCACAGACGACGCAACCACGGAGAAGCTCCATGAGCAAAGTCTACGACTTTGAAGCCGAAGCCACCAATGGCGCCAAAAAGTCCCTCGCCGACTACCGCGGGCAGGTGCTACTGGTAGTTAACACTGCCAGCAAATGTGGATTCACCCCACAGTTCGAAGGCTTGGAAAAGCTCTACAAGAAATACAAAGATAAAGGGCTGACCATTCTTGGTTTCCCCTGCAACCAGTTCGGCAAACAAGATCCGGGCAGCAACGGTGAAATTCAGGAGTTCTGCCAATTGAACTACGGCGTAAGCTTTCCCATGCACGCCAAGATTGAGGTGAATGGCGATAATACTCATCCGCTGTTCAGTCACCTCAAAGAAGCAGCCCCCGGCCTGATGGGCACCAAGAAAATCAAATGGAACTTCACGAAATTTTTGATTGATCGCGAAGGCAATGTGATAGAGCGCTTTGCTCCAGCGACGCCGCCCGAGAAAATCGAAGACAAAATCCAGTCCTTACTGTAGGCGCATCGTAACGTCGAGTGTAAATCGAGCGCCTCAACAACCGCTATATGAGTGCTATACCTGCGGGGCCGTACGCCCCCTCACCCTCTCCCTTTGAGGGGCGGGGTGAGGGTATGCCCGGAGATAGCAGATCAAAATCAAAGCCTACCCACCTGCGTTAACGAAGAACCTGTCTTTATCCGCATCTAGACGCTGGGTATTCGTAACTCACCCTCGTGCGGTGACCAGTTCACACCGGTTTAGAAAATTACACTCCAACGCTATATGACAAGCCGTTAATTTGATGACGGTGTGCAGCTGTTATGCTCGATTGAAATACTTGGCCAACGGATAGAGCAGATGCCAGCCACGGAATCAATCTGGACGGAAGAAGTGGATTTTCTGGTTGTCGGTAGCGGTGCCGGAGGTATGAGCGGCGGTGTCGTCGCCGCGGCCAGCGGGCTGAAAACCCTCGTATTGGAAAAGACTGATCAGTTTGGTGGCACCACCGCGCTGTCTGGCGGCGTCATCTGGATTCCCGACAACCCGTCCATGAAGGCAGGCGGCATCAACGACAGTGAAGCCGATGCTCTGGCCTATCTGCAGGCGGTTGTAGGGCCAGATGTGCCCACCGAAAAACTGCGCTCGTATATCCGGCAAGGCCCGAAGATGCTGCAGTTCTTCGAAGACCATGCCGACCTGCCCTTCGAAGCCGCGCTGAAATATTCCGATTACTACCCGGATGCACCGGGCGCAAAGCCCGGCGGCCGCTCGATGGAGCCCAAGCCCATCAGTCGCCGCCGCATCGGCAGGCACGCCGCGGAGCAACGATTTCCGGATTTCCTTAAAAGCGGCTTTATGCGCTTTGCCATCACCGTTAAGGAAAGCCGCGAAGTCATGGATATGACGCTAAAGGGCAAGCTCCTGATGCTGCGCAATATCCTGCGTTTTTACCTGGATATACCCAGCCGCCTGCAAGGCCTGCCTGACAACCGACAAACCCTCGGCCGGGCTCTGGTGGTGCGACTGCGCCGCGCCCTGATGAACTGGCAGGTCCCGCTTTGGCTCAACGCCGAGGCACGTCAGCTTCTCGTTGAAGACGGCAACGTCATCGGGCTGGAAGTAGCTCATCAAGGTGAGATCAAGCGTATCCGCGCGCGTCGCGGCGTCCTGTTTGCCAGCGGCGGTATGGGACAGAACGTGACTCTGCGACAGCAGTATGGACAGCTGCCGACAGGCGAAACCTTCAGCAGTGATTCACCGGGCAACGTCGGTGACGCCATTGCCATGGGACAGGCGGTGGGCGCCGACCTGGCCTTTATGCACTGCGCCTGGTGGACACCCTCGGTAAAATTCCCCGACGGATCGGTACTGGCACTGATTTCAGGCAAGGCCATGCCCGGCTCGGTCTTTGTCGACAGCAGCGGCAAACGCTTTTGCAATGAAGCCGCCCCCTATGAAGACCTGATCAAAACCCTGTGGAACAACCATAATAACGGCGTGGATTCCGTGCCCTGCCACATGGTGTTTGACGCACGTGCGCGCCGCGATTACATGATGGGGCCGATTCCGCCGGGCAAGGTGCAACGAGACGCGCTGTTGCCCCAGGACTGGTTTGACAGCGGCTTTCTCTGTAAGGGCGACACCCTGCAGGCATTAGCGCAGCAGATGCAGGTTCCCATCACACCATTTTGCGACAGCATCGAACGCCACAACCAGTTTGCGCGCGAAGGCAAAGACCCGGACTTTCACCGGGGCGAGAGCGCCATCGACCGCTACTATGGCGACCAGGCCATTCAGCCAAACCCCAGTCTCGCCCCCATCGCAGAAGCGCCATTTTACGCCCTGAAAGTGTACCCGGGAGATCTGGGCACCAAGGGCGGACTGAAAACGGATAGCTTGGGACGCGTGTTGAAAACCGACGGCCAACCAATTAACGGGTTATACGCCTGCGGCAACTGTTCCGGTGCCGTGATGGGTGACAGCTACCCCGGCGCTGGCTCAACGATTGGCCCGGCCATGACCTTTGCCTATATCGCTGCGCGGCACGCCGCTGGCCAACTCACACCGGAGAACGCCAATGACTGATACTCGCTATGCATTCGAAGAAAAAGGTCGTTTTGCCCGAGGCTGGCATATCGTCGCCCTGTCGCAGGAGCTCGCGCCCGGTGCGGTGAAAGCTCTGCACTATTTCAACGAAGATCTGGTCTTGTTTCGCGGCAACAACGGCCAGGCTGTGATTCTAGACGCCTACTGCCCTCACCTCGGTGCGCATCTGGCAGGCACCGGTAGCCGGGTGGTTGGCGACACCATTCGCTGCCCCTTTCACGGCTGGCAGTTTGACTGCAGCGGCTCTTGTACCGCTATTCCCTACGCCAACAAGATTCCGGAACGCGCCAAAAACGCACTCAAAAGCTGGCCAACGGTGGAGAAAAACGGCTTTATCGCCCTGTGGTATGACAGCGAAGGCGGAGCACCCAACTGGGAACTGCCGACGATCCCGGAGTGGAATCAAGCCGGCTGGGGTGACTGGCGTTTTAACCGCACGGTGATCCGCTCCCACGGCCGCGAGATTATTGAAAATATTGTCGATGCCGGGCATTTTCCGTCCGTGCATGGCGGCCACCCCTTACAGTTCGACAACCGCTTTACCGCCTATTCGGTGAGCCAGGAATCGCGTATTCAGACCGACCTGAGTCTGGATATGATTCAACCGCGCGGTATCGATTTTGACATCAATGCCGCCCGTCGCGAGCGCGGAGCGGCAGAGGCTGACAGCTGGGGCGTGGCCACCTATCACGGCCCTAGCGTGATGTACTACTACACCACATCAAAAAGCCCGGAGTTGTCTTACGCCAGCTGGTGGCTCAACTACCACACCCCAATCAACAACGAGGAAGTAGAGCTGACGTCCGGCGTTATTGTAGCCAGTCTGACAGACGAACCCCTGCCGCAGGAATTTGTTGATCAGTACCCGCTGTCTGCGATAGCCGCCTTTGGCTCAGATGTTGAAGTGTGGGAAACGAAAAAATATCGCAGTGATCCGATTTTGTGTGACGGCGACGGACCCATTAATAAACTGCGCAAATGGTACGATCGGTTTTATCGTCCGCGTGCAGAAGAAGCGTGGGATGAGCCCGAGCGGGTGATCAGCAGTGTGCGCGAATAGCAATTGCGTGCAAGGAAAATGTGATGCCTCAATACAGTGAAACTCAGCCAAACATTGCCCGCACCGCCGCCTGATCAACCTTGAAGGACAGCGCTGTGCGCGGCAATTCCTCCACAATTTTCCACTGCACAGGAATATGGGTTGCCAGTACGTGCTCACGTAGATGGCGCTCCAGTGCCTCGACGGGCACATTTTCGGCGCCGGGCTTCAATACCACCGCCGCCACCGGCACCTGTCCCAGACGCGCGTCTTTCAACCCCACCACCGATACCGCAGAGACCTGCGCATGTTTCAACAGCGCTTTTTCAATAGTTTCGGGCAGTATTTTAAAACCGCCGCGTACAATAGCGCCGTCGGCTCGGCCGCGATGGAAAAGGTAGCCTTCATCATCAATCACAGCAAGGTCGGAAGTGCGAATCCAATCCGGGCCAATACGTGGCGAGACCACTTCGAGAATCCCCTCCTCTCCCGCTGAGAGCGGCTCGTAGGTTTCCGGGTGAACCACCCGAAGGCAAAAGCCCGGAATCGCTTTCCCGACACTACCAATTTTTTCTCGACCACCATTTTCATACAACTCTGGCGTCATCCTCGTCACCGGGCCGCCAAACTCGGTGGCGCCATATGAAAGCAGAATGGGAATCCCGTAGCGCTGTTCAAAACGACGCTGAACATCGGGATCGAGCGGGGCGGCACCGGCGCCAAGCATTTTCAAGCTGGATAAATCTTCTGGCGGAATGTCGGCATCGAGTACCATCTGAAGCCCCGCCGGAGGCATGCCGCTAACGACCGGCCGATATTTCACGATATAAGCGTGCCAGTCTTCCACCCGAAATCGATCTAGCAGAATGATCTGTTGGCCGAGCAACAAGGCTGGCAAGGTCGAATACAAACCCGAAATATTGCCTATCGGAAAATACAGCAGTACCGGAATATTCCCAGTTTTCAAACCCGGCGCCGGTGCACCGACAAAATGAATCGCAATAGTGTCGTAAGTCAACGTAAAAGGTTTAGGCTTGCCCGTAGTACCGCTGGTGAGAATTTCCACAACGGGTGGGTTTATTGCCTCGAACTGCCGGTTGGTAGCGGCGGTAATCGGCTGTAATTTCATTCCCGCCAAGGCAAGCCCACCTATACCCGTGCTGTTCAGCACAGCCATAAGCTCGTCGGAAAAAATCGAATGATCTGCCACCACCACCGCCGGCCGCAACATGTCAATCTCCCGGGCGATCCCCACAGATGACTGAAACGGATAGATCATCCGAACACTGAAACCACCCGCAAGCAGGCCGACAAACGCAGCCAACGCAGAGGGATGATTACGTGCCACAAAAGCGATTTTGCTCCCGGCAGGCAAAGCCAGCGCTTGCAGGTGCGCCAGGATGCTGCCAGCGAGATCACTCAGTTCGCTGCGCCGAATCCAATCTCCCTGAAATTGCACGGCAGGCTCGCTCCCGCGTCGGGCAATGGCTTTATGGGCTAGTGCCGCCAGGCTTTGATTACCGGTCTTTGTCACAGGCTTTTCTGCAGTACCTAATAGCGAAATTGTAATGTCGCTTAGCATCGCAGTAGTCGCATCTGTGAGCAATATTCTTTGTAAGCTATGCCACCTACAATCAAGTCACTGTGCCTGCACAGGGGCGGGTGCCAAAGTGCACACGGCCCGGACGCTATCTCAGCAACAGCTGCGCTACCGTCCACGCCGGATCATCTACCGGCAAATCATGGCCAGCCGCGTCATGGATGCATATCGGCAGCTGCCAGTGCATAGCCAGCGCCTGTGAGCACCGCACATCAACCAAACGATCCCGACGTGAAGCCAATAGGCAAATCCGTTCACTATGCAAGGGCAAGTCGCAGCGAAATCGCGACGCAGCGTAGAGCTGTCGCAGCAGATTGCCAGCTTTCACGGGGTGCCTCTGCGCGATATCCAGCAACGCCGGCAATATCGTGGAATCATGCCGACGCAGGTTAAAACTCAGTTTTTTCACCGCGCGTTCACGCTGCCTGATACTGAAAAGCCCTGCCAGCAACCGAAAAAATGCACCGGGCTTCATCCGATGATAGAACGGGCTAAGGCTCGCAAGGCTACTATTGACCATGACAAGATCGCAGATCTCATCAGGGTATAATCGCAACCAGCACTGCCCCACCATCCCACCCATCGATAAACCGATAATCCGATAGGGCGGCGCTAGCCCACGTTCCTGACATTCACGTCGCAGTGGCGCCACACAGTTGTCCAGCACACAGGGACTCTTGTCGCGACAGCGAGAGCCGTTGCCCGGCAAATCCAAACAATGCACTGCACTCGGCGCAACGGCATCGGCCAGTGCGCCCGCAAACTCCAGCCAATGCCCTGATTCGCGGCCAAGACCACGCAATAGAATATAGGTCTCAGCCATACTGTTCGTACCAGCGCCGCACCGCATCGCGCTGTTTGAATAGCCGCTCGTGTTCGCAGGGCAACCAGGCATCACTGGCACGGGCGGCGCGAATCAGAAACTCCATCAACACCACATGGCGGCGCAACACCCGCTGCAGGCGATGGGGTTTGGTGGGGTTAAACAGGCCCTGCAATGAACGCAATTGCAGCGGGTTTTTCTTGACCCAGCGCCACGACCCCATTTCAAGGGTCAACGGTAACAACAGGCGGTTACTGGCTTCTGCCTCGAGTGCCATCCAGTCCCACAAATCGCCGTGGGTTATGTAGTGGCGTGATTGGGGCTCAAATACATAATCGAGATGGGGATAGGTGCGCTGCATCAGTTGATACAGAGCATAAAACTCCGCCAGCCTTGGTACCGGTTCACGTGAGCGCGCATAAGGAAACCAGAGCCGGTCGTACATGCCAAAACCAGAATGAACATCTAACGCCAGCACACAAGGTGAGCGCGCAGTTTCAGCCATCACCAGATCAAACAAGGCTTTCGCCTCCGGTTCTATGGCGCCGCTTTTGCCGCGGTACCAAGGCAGCCATCCCCCGAGCCGGTGGCCGCCGACGAGAAATGCCGCCTTGCCCGGCGCATCGACCGGCGCATTGCGCAGGAGATCAATACCCGCGCCATTGGCCCGCGTTTGCCGGATCAACCCAACCGGATTGAGTATAGGCACGAATACCAGACGCAAGTGCTTCAGCCCGCCGGTCAAACTGTGATCCCACTGCAGGCGCTGAATCAGCGTCTCCAGAAACGCGAGCACCACCTGCGAGCCAATACGCTCCACCCCGTGCACACCACCCACAAACAACAGTACCGGCACGTCATCGGACTCGCTTCCCAACTCCAGTGCCTGGACGGGCAGTTGCTCTTCCGGGGTCAACGAAACCGATGCCAGGGTGCGACTGCGCAGTATCGGGGAGGAAAACATCATTAGATTGTTCAGGTGACGCAGCTCTGGCGTCAGTATAACTTCCTCACCCATTCTTGCCTCTGTGTCGTCCATCAGCACGCAGTCAATCACGCTTGTGTTACTGCTTGATGTCAGTGCACAAATATGCCGAATGGATGAGGGTATTTTGGGATAGGCCGAGGCAGAATGGGTACACACAACAATAACAACATGCACACCATGAAACAGACTGATCAGGGATTGATTCCGCTCTACAGTATTATCGCTGCCGTCAATCAGTTGCAACGTCAGGGGTTTGACCCCGATGCTCTGCTGCACGGCTCCAGCATCTCACCCGCCCAGCTCGGCACAGACCGCAGCTGTCGGCAGATTGTGCCCTTTGACGATCTGGTTCAGGTATACCAGAACGCCGTGAATCTGCGACCAGAACCTGGGCTTGGCCTGCAAGTGGGCAAAGACGCCGGGGTAGGCGTTTATGGCGTAGTCGGGTTTGCCATGCTATGTAGCTCCACGGATATCGACGCGGTCAATCTGGCCATCAAATACCAGAAAGCCATCCTGGGAACCAATGTACAGATCTCCCTCCAAGTAGAAGGCGACCTCGGCATAATCCGGGTCACCGACACCCTGCCCCACGGCGCCGTGAAGGTGTTTTATATGGAGCAATTTCTCTCCGGTTTTTTGCGCTTTAACGACGTATTGGCAGAACGCCCCAGCCGCATCTGCGAGTTGCGTCTGGACTACCCCAACCCCGGCTACGCCAGCGCCTATGAAGAAACGTTTGGTTGCCCAGTACGCTTCGACAGCCAGCATACCGATATTGTATTCCGTACCGATATTCTCGGCGTCAATCTACCCAACGCCGACCCGGTCACTGCACGCGCTTGTGAACAGGTCTGCGAAGATTTGATGCGTCAGTTTGATCGCGCCGGCAAATACAGCATCCAGGTACGTCAGTTATTGGAAAGTCACTGGCAGGAACAACCCTCCATGGAAACCCTGGCACAGGCCCTGGATTGCGATGCCCGCACCCTACGCCGACGTCTGAATCGGGAGAACACCAGCTTTCGCGAAATCAGGGATATGTTGCGACAGGAAATGGCCATTGAGCGCTTGCGACGCTCCGATGTATCCATTGCCGATTTGGCCAACGAGCTTGGCTTCAGCGACAGTAGCTCTTTTCGCCGTGCATTTCAGAAATGGACAGGCCATCAGCCGGGTTACTACCGGAACTGACGCACAAATTCGCGCCATCGAGAAAAATTTTCTGCTGTCCGCTTTTGCAAGCTATTCAACCTTTTCGGTCAACCATCTCTCAGCGCGCGCCCGAAAGGGTCATCAGCGCGTCGAAAACGGTCAAAAATAACCAATATATCTTTATAAAACAGCATGTTAATAACTTTGACATCGCTTTTCTTCCAGCCTATTTTCAGCCATTGAGCTGCACCGTCCAAACAATAACAACCGAAAAAGGAGACAGCGATGCGAAGCATTGTTCGCGCACTCTCGGCCGGCATCATCCTCACCGCCAGCCTTGCTCAAGCCCAATCCCACTGCCCCGGAGCGTCCTATCTTGCCACCAGTTGTCGCGATGGCGTCTGCCGCACAGACGC
>NZ_JBFJTH010000020.1:0-34932 GCF_041625495.1 Litorivivens sp.
AGGACAGGCAATTGGGAATCATGTTCGCCATCAGGTGGCTATGACCATCCTGGTGCTGCAGACCTTCGCCATTGAGGGTAGTTCGGCCGGCTGTGGCTCCCATCAGAAAGCCGCGCGCCTGACTATCACCAGCGGCCCAAGCCAGATCCATGATGCGCTGAAAGCCAAACATGGAATAGAAAATATAAAAGGGCACCATCGGCAGGTTGTGATTGCTGTAGGAGGTCGCCGCCGCCAGCCACGCACTGAAGGCACCCGCTTCGTTAATACCCTCTTCCAGAATCTGTCCGCTTTTGTCCTCTTTGTAATACATAATCTGATCAGCATCGTGCGGCGTGTAACGCTGCCCCTGCGACGAATAAATTCCGAGCTGACGGAACATGCCTTCCATTCCAAAGGTACGCGCCTCATCGGGAACGATAGGAACGATGACCTTGCCAACCCCTTTGTGCTTAACCAGTGACGACAGCGTTCGCACAAACGACATGGTGGTAGAAATTTCCCGCTTGCCGCTGCCCTTGAGCTGTCCGCTCAAATCGTCGAGTGTGGGCACATCCAGCGATTCAAAATCTGCCTTGCGCGCCGGCAGATAACCACCCAACGCTTCGCGACGCTTGCGCATATAAACCATTTCCGGGCTGTCTTCTGCCGGACGGTAATACGGCACCTCTTTTAACTCTGCGTCGGAAATAGGAACCGCAAAGCGGTCACGGAATTTTTTCAGGCTTTCCAAATCCAGCTTTTTCACGCCGTGGGTTTCGTTCTGGGCTTCGCCGCCCTTCCCCATGCCGTAACCTTTAACAGTCATTGCCAGCACGACCGTCGGCTGGCCCTTGTGCTCCACGGCGTTGGCATAGGCCGCATATACCTTGTAGGGATCGTGGCCACCACGGTTGAGATACATGATGTCGTCGTCTGACAGGTCCTTGACCAATTCCAGCAGTTCGGGATACTTGCCAAAGAAATGCTCACGGGTATAGGCGCCGCCATTAGCCTTGTAGTTCTGCAGCTCGCCATCGCAAACTTCGTTCATGCGCCGTTTTAGGAAACCCTCTTTGTCTTTTTCCAGCAGCGGATCCCAATGTCGCCCCCAGATCACCTTATTGACGTTCCAACCGGCCCCGCGGAAAACCCCTTCTAATTCCTGGATGATTTTTCCGTTACCGCGCACCGGACCGTCCAGCCGCTGCAGGTTACAGTTGACCACGAACACTAGGTTGTCGAGCTGCTCACGCCCGGCCAGCGCGATAGCACCGAGCGACTCCGGCTCATCACACTCACCGTCACCGAGGAAGCACCAAACCTTTCGATCATCTTGCTGCACCAGACCACGACTGTCCTGATACTTCATCACGTGCGCCTGATAGATGGCCTGAATCGGGCCCAGACCCATACTAACCGTGGGAAACTGCCAGTAATCCGGCATCAACCAAGGGTGTGGATAGGAGGAAAGACCGTCGCCATCGACTTCGCGTCGAAAGTTATCGAGCTGATCTTCATTCAAGCGCCCTTCAAGATAAGAGCGAGCGTACATACCCGGCGCGCTGTGCCCCTGGTAATAAATCAGATCAGGCTTGTCGCCACCGCGGAAAAAATAATTAAAACCCACATCGTAGAGCGTCGCGGCCGAGGAGAACGAAGAAATATGACCGCCCAATGCTTCGTTGTTGTCATTAGCGCGCATGACCATGGCCAGCGCGTTCCAACGAATTAAAGACCGAATCCGGCGCTCCATAAATAGGTCGCCCGGCATACGTTTTTCAGCCGTCGGTTCAATGGTGTTGCGAAAAGGAGTGGTTATGGCGGGTGGCAACTTGGTGCCGTTCTGGGCGGCATGCCGCACCAGCATTTTCAGAAGATAGGCTGCTCGCGCTTTGCCCTGATGCCGCAATACACCGTCCAGTGCATCCAGCCACTCTTCCGTTTCCTGAGGATCCAAATCATCGCGCAGGTGTTCGCGAAGCTCTTCAAGTTCCTGAAGCATGAAACCGTCCTTCCATCGAATGTCAGTGTGATGGGCTGAGTTGAGCCCATTGTGGCCAGTGGGACCACCTTCTGCACCTTCGATATCGCGACGAGCAAACTTCGTCGTCAGACGAGTGAATGGTTGCCTAAAGTGAAGGTTATCACCTGGCCAGTTTACGCGTTCTCGCCTTGTGGGCGGAGACCCGTTTTTGTGTTTTGTTCAGATGCAAAAACGGGCCGGTCAGGCCCGTATTGCATGTAAAAATTTTACATTGAATACATAAACTTGCAAGGACAAATTCGAAACGCAAGAGAAAACCGCGAGTACTCACTGAAAACACTGAAATTTTAGGCGCTTACCAGCCAAGCACCACTACATAAAATGTAGTAATACTACATGGAATGCACTCACACATTACTCTCCGAGTTTCGGGTGCTCATAGAGAAAAAATTCACGCTTGCCGCCCGCCTTGATCACCCCTTGCAGACTTCGTGTACCGAGATCCTTCTCTCCACGGTCACCGCCCGCCTGTAGCCACAGTGAACGCCGGTTAGCTGGCGCCATGATAGCGCCAAGTTCGCGCCGCCATACGTCGTAACCCATGGAGTCCAACACCTCTACTAACTGCTCGCGACTATTAAAAGAGGTATAGCCGTCCATCAGATCGCGCCAGTAGCGATCACCGGCCTCCCAAAGATTGCGTGGCGTCTCCATCAGCTTGACCCGCAAGGCCAGTCGATTGCGCTCGTAGAGCTCCTCGCTAATACCGTTTTCCAGCCAGCCCGACAAAAACGTGCGAAAGCGATCCTGCAAATCGGCAGTATCTGTTACCGGCGACTGCACCATGAAATAGAGCCCGGGCACTTCGCGTACAGGATAAGCACCAGCGAAGACCACGTAGCCCAACTGATCTTGCGTGCGCAACTGATTGAAAAACGCAGGCCCGACCATCTGACCGGCAATGCCCAGCACTACGCGCGCCCGGTGTCCGGGATCTGGCGCTTGCACATACCACAGCAGCGCGGCGTCGTTGTGCTTCAGGTTATAGCTCTCACCAAAATCTCCCTGGGGAATCCGGCGCACCTGTTCCGGGCGAGCGTCAGGTACTCGGTCGCCGAGCAGGAAGTCGGCCGCAATATTGGCGTATTCTCGCGCTTCGGTAGAGCTATAGTTACCGTGCGCCATAACGTAGAGCTGCGTGGCAGACATCGCTTCACGGCTGTAGGCCTTGATGTGCTTCATGGTGAATTTATTGGCGGCCGCAAGCCGTTCTTCGATTGACCAGCGATGGCGTTTAAGGTTTTCCGACAGACTCGCCGAAAGAAAGCGGTACGGATCGTTCAAGCGCTGATTTTCCAGATCGCGAATATAATCCAGTTTCACCCGCTGAAAACGCACCTCATCCCATTCCGGCGATCCCAGTCGACTGGCCAGGCTGTCCAGCAACATGCCCTGCTTGTCGTTAAACCCGCGAATCTCTAACTCGATTCCATCCCAGCGCGCATGCAGTGAATAATTCAACCCCGCAATCTGCGCCGGATAGGCAAAGGCATTAAGCTCGTCACGCACCATACGCACCCAGATTTCTGCGGCAGCCTGCCGCTCGGGATCACGACTGACGCTGGGCGAGCGAATAAGGATATTCAGATTGCCCTTGGGGATTGCAAACCGTTTGTCGAGCATGTGCCAGGCACCCACACGGCTGGTATTGACTACCTGTTGCGGGGTAGTCGAACCTTCTCCTGCTCGCAACGAAAGATCTGACGCGATAAACGGGTTGGGCTTAGGCAACATCAAACCCGGCATGCCGGTGCGCTGAGTCCAGCGATCACGCATGGCCGCCGTCACACCAGTGACCTTATAAGGCACCTGATAGAGCTCAGAAACCTTATCTCCATCCAGTTCGGGACGAGTAATCGCAATAACCGCGTTGTCCAACGTCAGCTGATCCGCGAGCGATTGAATCAGTTCGGCGTCAAAATCAGAAATGGCGTAGTCGCCTCGAATGATATCCGAAGGGCTATAGTAGTGAAGATTGTGCGCCAGCTGGCTTGCCTCATGGATCTCACTAGGTCTCGTTCGATAATTGAACTGCAAACGCGCATTGTCCACCAGCTCCTGAAAGCGCCAGTTTTCAACGCCGCGCTCCTGGACCAGAGCAATAGCCTCAAAAACCGTGTCGGTCACAACGTCAACAGCAGCAAGACCAGCCGGAGTCAGCTCAACGTCAATGGAAAACAGCGCACCACCGTCATACTCCAGACTGGTGCCTGCCCGCAGCCCCTCAGCCCAACCGTTTTTCTTGAGCACATAGAGCAAGCTGCCCTCACCCTCATGACCCAAAAGGTGTCCTAGGTAATGTAAAGGTTTCTTGTGATACTGCTGGCGCACATTCGGCATCGGGAAACTGATCGAGAGCTCGCGCAACTCTTTGTGGGGCTTGAGTTCAAATCGCAGCGGGAGCTCATCTACCAGTGTCTCCGTGACAGGCTTGATCTTTACGCCCCGGTTTTCTATTTCGGAGAAACGCGGCGCAACCATTGCCTGCAACTCATCCAGGCTTTCACGACCAATAACAACCAGCGTCATGCGATTAGCCGAATAATATTTTTTATAGAAATCCAGGAGATCCTGACGCAATGCCTCTTCACCACGCCCTCCCAACAACGTCGCCAGGTTACCTACCGTAAACTTGGTAAACGGATGCTCAGGATTGGCCAACTCCTTAAACACATCAAGGGTGCGGCGATAATCATTTTGAATGCGAGCCTGGTACTCAGAATTGACTGCGTTGACTTCACGACCGACGAATTCAGCATTAAATAGCGGCGCCACAAAAAACTGCGAAAACCGGTCCAGCGCATCGTCGAGATGACCTGCCCCAATGTCGAAAAAATAGTTGGTGTGCTCAAACGAGGTATACGCGTTGTGTGAACCGCCGTGACCGGCAACAAAGGTTTGATACTCTCCGGCATCCGGATATTTCTCAGTACCGAGAAAGAGCATATGCTCAAGAAAATGCGCCAAGCCTTGACGATCGCGTGGATCCTGCCGGCTTCCCACCTTGATATCCAGTGACGCCGCCGCCTTGTCCACCCGCGGGTCTGAAATCAACACCACCTGAAGGTCATTATCTAGACGTAAATGGCGCGCCTGGCGTTGATCGGTCTCCGGTAAAATGATCTGTTCAACAGGACGCTCGCCACAAGCGGTGAGCCAGAAAACCAGAAATACCAGAGACCAGCGTTTTAACATCAAACCTTTTCCTCCTGAAGCGTTACTGACGACGAGAGCGTACCCGGCGTCGGCCAGGCATTGAGTATGGCCTTAACCAGGGTCGCCAGCGGTATGGCAAAAAAGACACCCCACAAGCCCCAGACACCGCCAAATACCAGCACGGACAATATGATGGCCACCGGGTGCATATTAACCACCTCTGAAAACAACAGCGGCACCAGAACGTTGCCATCGATGGCCTGAATCAAGCCATAGACAAACAGCAGCGTATAAAATTCCGGCCCTACGCCCCATTGCAGATAGCCGACAATCACGACAGGTATCGTGACCACCGCCGCGCCAATATAGGGAATGACCACCGACATCCCCACCAACAACGCCAACAGTGCGGCATAGTTGAGGTCGAGCCAAATAAAGCTCACATAAGTCGCGGAGCCGACAATAACGATTTCAATGCCTTTGCCCCGAACATAATTGGCGACCTGATCATTCATCTCAATCCAGATTTTGGCCATCAGTGGCCGCCGGTGCGGCAGAAAGGTTTTCAGCCAATCGAGAATCTGATCCTTATCTTTGAGAAAGAAAAACACCAGTATGGGCACCAGGATCAGGTAAATCAGCACACCCAGCAAATTGGGAAGTTGCGCGATGGAGAACGACACCACCCGCTGACCCAGCTTACCGAGCTCGGCACCAGCCGCCCCCACCAGGTCACGCACCTGTGCCTCCGAAATCAGATCGGAACGCTCCGGCCACTGCATGAGCGTTTTCTGAAGTTCACGCAGCAGCACGGGTAGCTCTTGGATCAAACTCGTCAGCTGCTTCCAGACCAGCGGCATCAAGCCGAAGATAAACCCGAAGAACAGCCCCATAAACAACAGATAGGCAAGCGTGATTGCCAACCAGCGCGGCGCGCGCCAGGCCACCAGCGTGGCGATCATACCCTGCATCATAAAGGCAAAGACCAAGCTAGCAATCACCGGAGCCAGCACATTACCAAGCGTCACAATAAGCAGCAGGCCAACCAACAACAACAGCAACAGCACTACCGTTTCTTCTTCGGCAAACAGCCGGTCTATCCAGTTGCGAATAATGCGCAACATGCTTAGCTCTCCCCCTCAGGCTTTTCTGAGAATATAACGGTACTCGCCGTTGGACTCTTCAGACAACAACAATGCATGGCCGCTCTGCTGAGAAAACACGGCGAAGTCTCGCACTGAGCCTTGGTCAGTGGCTGTTACCTCCAGCGTTTGTCCAACAGTCATTTTATTCAAGGCCTGCTTGGCCTTGAGTAGAGGCAACGGGCAATCCAGCCCCCGGGCATCCACGGAAACGTCACACGGTTGATCCATCAAGCTTACTCACACCCGACAATGGCAAAGCAGGCAGTATAACGGTCGAACCGAGCGTCGCCCAGCGTACAACGTACAGTATCAGTGCGGCACTTTTCACGATTTATCTGGTCAGAGAGAGTTAAGCTTGTTTTCATAGCCTACAAACCGCTAAAGTTGTTTTCATTTCATGAATGTAGTTACGTGATCAGAACTCTACTCCTGTCCCTGATATTCCTCCTGCCATACAGTGTGCTCTCCCAGAGTAGCAACGCTGGGGGCGGCAACGAGTATGACCTTCCCGAACTTGGTGACGGCAGCTCCCGGCACTTCAGCCTGGATCAGGAGCACGAGCTGGGAAGGGTTTGGCTGAAAGCCTTCCGTAGCCGAGTAGATACCGTTGCCGATCCGCTGATGCAGGATTATCTCGAAGACCTGACCTACCGTTTGGCCCGCCACAGCCAGCTCAGCGACAAGCGACTGGAGCTGGTTATCGTCAACAACCCGGAGCTGAATGCCTTCGCGGTACCTGGTGGCGTGGTAGGCATCAACAACGGCCTGCTAACTTACGCGGAAAACGAGGCGCAACTGGCTGGCGTACTCAGTCACGAACTGGCCCACCTTAGCCAACGCCACTTCGCACGCTCGCTCGATAAGCAACGGGCTGGCAATCTATCGATGATGGCCGGCCTGCTGGCGGGCATAGTCCTGGCAGCCACCACGGGCAGTGACGCCGGCATGGCCGCAATCGCTACCGGGCAGGCGGCCGCCATGCAGTCACAATTGCGCTTTAGCCGCGAACACGAACAGGAAGCGGATCGGCTTGGCATGCAGACCATGGCCAATGCCGGTATGGACCCCGCCGCGATTCCCGCCATGTTTGAAATCATGAATCGACGGCTGCGTTTCAACAGCAACAAACCGCCGGAATTTCTGCTTACTCACCCTCTGACCGACAGCCGAATCAGCGACAGTACCAACCGAGCTCGCAACTACAAGCGCGCGGTGTATACCGACAGCCTTAACTTCCAGTTGATGAAAAAACGGGCTGAGCTTTCACTCGCAGCCAATAAACGCGACATACTGAATCAATGGCAACACGACCTGAAAAACAATCCGTCCGAATCAGCAACCTACGGTGTGGTGATAGCACTGATGGCAAACGATCAGTGGGAGGAAGCCGGTAAGCGCCTTGAGCCGCTGCTGGCTGACGACCCCAACCGCATTGCCTATGTCGTAGCTCAGGCCAATACGCTGGCCGGCAAAAAAGCCTTCCGCGACGCCAGTGAGTTACTGCGCAAACACCTGGATCTAAACCCGGGCAACAACGCCCTGACGATGACCCTGGCAGATGTTTTACAGCGCGGCGGCCGCCCCCATGAAGCCGAGGAATTGCTCTCGGACCACAGCAAACGACGCCCCCAGGATCCAGCCCTGTGGTATCAGCTGGCAGAATTGCACGGGCTGTCTGGCAATATTCTGGGGGTACACATGGCGCGCGCCGAGTATTTCATGCTGCGCGGCTATCTCGACAGTGCAGAAAAGCAGATGCACTACGCCTGGCCGCTCACCGCCGACAGCAACGTGGCACGCCACAAATTGCGGCAGCGGATGAAGGATTTACAGGATTTGAGGGAAACCCTCAAGAAATTCTAGTCAGGGACACTATTTGAGGGAGGCGCTGCCTGTTCCAGCGGGAACAGGCATCATCAAGGGCTTCACCTATAACGCAACCGCCTAGAGATTGCGACTGGCAAAATCAAGCATACGGTCAAGTGGCACCAGCGCGCGATCGATCAGACTGGAATCCACAAAAACCTCGTTGAGCCCCTTATCCAGTGCATCCGCCAGATTATCCAGCGCATTCATCGCCATCCAGGGGCAATTGGCACAGCTGCGGCAAGTCGCGCCATTACCGGCGGTGGGTGCAATAAGAAACTCTTTATCAGGCACCATCTGCTGCAATTTGTAGAAGATGCCTTGATCGGTCGCCACAATAAAGCGCTGATTTGGAAGGTCCCGAGCGGCATTAATGATCTGCGTGGTAGAACCCACCACGTCGGCCAGCTCCACCACCGCCTGCGGTGATTCCGGATGCACCAGCACCGCCGCATCTGGATAGACCGCCTTCAGGTCCAACAAGCCCTTGGCCTTGAACTCTTCGTGAACGATGCAAGCACCATCCCACAACAGCACATCAGCGCCGGTTTCGCGCTGCACATAAGAGCCCAAGTGCTTGTCAGGCGCCCACAGGATTTTCTTCCCCTGGGAGTCCAGATAGTCCACAACCTTTAAGGCAATACTGGAGGTGACCACCCAATCTGCCCGGGCTTTAACTGCTGCCGAGGTATTGGCGTAGACCACCACAGTTCGATCGGGGTGTTGATCACAGAAAGCCGCAAACTCATCGGCAGGACAACCAATATCCAGCGAACAGGTTGCCTCCAGCGTCGGCATCAGCACCCGCTTGTCGGGTGACAGGATTTTCGCGGTTTCGCCCATAAATTTGACGCCCGCCACCACCAGCGTGGAGGCTGGATGGTCTCGACCAAAACGGGCCATCTCCAACGAATCAGAGACACAACCGCCGGTTTCTTCGGCTAATGCCTGAATTTCCGGGTCTGTGTAGTAATGGGCAACCAATACAGCGTCACGCGCCTTTAACAAGGCCTTGATACGCTCTATCTGGGCTTCGCGGTCAATATCGACCGACTCGACGGCATTCTGGAGAGAATCCAGATGATCGCGCACCAGCTGTTGAGGAGATACTTGCTGCTCCATCCAACGAAAACCTGTGTAGTAACAACGTGGCCGCCGATTTTATCAGGAAAGCGCCAGCCAATCATGCCTGAAATGCACGTATTGCACCTTGACGCCAGCTCATAGCGATAAAGGCAAACCGGATTCCTGCGCTTTATTGAACGCAAGGTAGGCCGACGAAGCCTCGCCTGGAGTGGCTTCAAACGCGCTCAGGTTGGGAAATAGACCCGCCATCTCGTTTTCAGCCACCCCAAACCAGTCGCACAGGGTGGCCAGATACTGGTCAATGGCCGTGGTTGGAATCAGGCGCCCCTTGGCGCGACCCGGGTTGCTGGCAGTATCGCTGTCGCCGCCCAATCTAAGGTCAGGCAACTCTCCCAATACCCGGCCGCCGTCAATACCACCGCCCAACAGGATATTGCAGCCCGCCCAAGCGTGATCTGTGCCATCACCGTTATTGCCCAGCGTTCGCCCAAAATCGCTCAGGCTGGCCACTAGCACTTCATCGGCAATGCCGCCATTCATGTCGTCCAGCGCTGTCGTAAAATCATTGAGCGCGAGACTGATCTCCCGCAATAGCAAGGGATGCTTGCTCGCCAGATCTGTGTGATTATCAAAGCCGCCCATGCCGACAAAAAATATCTGCCGATTTAAACCAAGCTGATTGCGACCAACGTGAATCATTCGCGCAACCGCATGAAAGGACCGCAACGCCTGCCCAGACAGCCCGCGACTCAATGCCAGGTCGGTGGCATCTGGGGTGCTGAAAAGGTCGCCACCGTAGGGGTTCTGCAAACTGCCAAACATGCCTTCGGTATCGGCGTAGTAACCGGATAGCAGATTGGAAAGATCAACCGAGCGCCGGTTGGCACTGCGCAACACTCGATGCAGAGGGTGGTCGTCGGGTAGCTCTCGATTGAGCTGCCGAAAGAAATCCGCGTCGAAACGATCTTGCCTGGTATCGAACAATCGACTGCTGCTAGGCGATAGCACAGAGGGTGCATTCATCCGCCCGGTCATGAGTCGACTGTTACCGCCAAAGGAAACATTGAGCCCCAAGGCTGAGCCACCATTTACACCGCTGGCCGTATGCGCTTCCCACAAATCTGCCAGACGTCCGGCCCAGCCCATCGCAGACAAATTGTCGGCCCAACCGGTCTCCATCGCTCGAGTCTGGTGATTATGGGCAAACAGAAAGGGCGGCAGTTTTTTCTCCCCCAGCTGGTTTTTGGTCACTGGCTCCACCAAACTACCCACATTTACCACCGAAGCTGCACGGCCATCGCGGTAGAGCTGCGCCAATTCCGGCATCATGGCGTTGATGCCAATATGGGTCTCGGGCCGATAGCCATCCAACCCGGCAACATAGTCGTCGAAGGTATAAAGCCCGCCCAGATATTTTTCGGCGTCGCTGCTGCCACCTGCCGCATAGGGATTGTTACCCTGGCGATCCGCCGTCAAACCCTTGTTCGCAACAGCGATTCCTCCGCGGCTATTAGCGTATTCATCGTAACTGCGAGTACCGCTACCCATGGGAATAACCATATTGTATGCATCGTTGCCGCCATACAAATAAAACACCACCAGCGCTTTATAGTCATCAAAAGCGGGGGCGGCAGCTCGGGCAAACCCCGAGTACAGCGTGCCGACACCACCGCTTGCCGCGAGCGCCCCGCCGCCGAGCACCGCTTTAAAGAATTCCCGTCGATTTAATTCCGTCACTGTCTTTTCCTCTTACTGCTGCGCCAGATAGTCGGCGGACAGCGCAACATATTGCACAGCGCCACTCACCACCCGCAAAGCCTGTTCTGCCGGCGGCAACTGATCGTCATTAAAATAGCGCCCACCATCCAGCTGCACCATAAGATCACTGCGCAGCGGTTCTGACAGCGGACGACCGCCCAGCAGGATGTGCTCAAGCGCGCGCAACACCGCATCAATGCCCGCCTGTTTTGGTGTCTGCCCCTTTGCATTGGTATTGCGACGGTTAATATTCTGGAAATCACCGTCAGTATCGCCGTCTATTGCGAGCTCAAAGGCATCAAGCACGGGCCCAAAATTCACGTGCGCAATCATTGGCAGTACCACCCAGCGCTCCTGCGCGCGCACAAAGGCATCAACATTCCCGTGGGTCAGCACCAATCCGTTTTTTTCCAGCAATGGGCCACCGGGCAGCAACAACGACTGAAAGCCGGCAATATTGGTCGGTGTGCGCAATTGCATTTCCGGCAACACCAGGGCCGCCCCGTCGCGACCGCTATTGTAAAAATCATCCTGGGGCACAAAGTCGGGGCTGTAAAAGTTAAATACCGAGGGTGAACGCAGCGCAGCCTGACCCAGCGGCCAACGATGATCAGAGCGGAAAAAATAGAAGCCGTTCACCCGCGCTGGCTCCGGGTATTCAAGGCGCTCGTTGTACCAACCAGCAACCGGCTCGGCGTTAAAGGCACGCAGAATACCCGTCAACGTCAGCAGGGGTTCCACCACTTTGCCATAATCGGCTTGTTGAACCAGTGTCGATGTCCGCGCTTCTAAATCCAGTAAAATGGCCTTCAGCGTCGCCTTTAAATCACCGCGCACGCCCTCGCCATTATCCGCAAATACTGCAGCAACCCGCGCTACGTAGTCTGGCGTAGGATTAGAAGTAACCAGCCTCTGAATCAGGTGTTTACTGATAAAGGGAGCCGTATTCGGATGTTCAAACAGGATATCCAGAGCAACATCGAGATCGCGCCCTGCGGGAATATTTGCGGCAATCGTCTGCCCTAAAAGCTGCTTCTCGCCAAAATCATGTTCGTCGGGATTGAACTCCATCGGGTGCACAACACTACCCTCATGCTGCCACAAGCGACCGTAGGCGCTGTTAAACTGCAAATCCCAGCCAGTCACTACCCGTGACAGTTCTTCGATATCCTCTTGCGTGTAGGTTGGCACGAGGTTACCTGCCGCGTCAGTTTTCGCTGTGCCATCCTGATTGAGCTCATACAGCCCAATGGTGAACAGCTGCATTAGCTCCCGGGCAAAATTTTCGTCCGGCAGGGTTTTACGCGCAGTGTTGGCTTTTCGGTTACCCTGATGCGAAAGGTAGATACCCATGGCCGGGCTGCGCGCCATTGCACCGAGCAACACCCTGAAATTGCCAAAAGCATGTTTCGCCAGCAGGTCGTAATAGTGAGCCAGTGCTTCCGGGCGGGCATTCAGCGGAAACTCCGTGTGTGATACCACCAGAATCTGGCTGAGGGCATAGGCCATGCGCTGTCGCAACTGATCCGGCGCGTCCAGTGCCTGTTCAAACCAGATACTGTTCTGGTAGTCCAATGTATGTCTGGAAGCAGAACCGTCGAATAACGGCATACCTGATTGCGACTGCAGCGTTTGCGGGAACCAGTCGGTCATCGGCTCAACGGCCACCGCCATTGCCTGCAAACGCTCAAGATGGGTTTTGCGAAAATCCGTTGTCGAGTCGTAGGCTGAACGCATGGAAAGCTGATTATCAAGCCAACCTTCCAGACCCTGTTGCCGAATGGTACCCAGTGTTCGCGCATCAGGGCCGAAGGTAGCCTGACGCGCCAGACGAAACGCGTCGTACAGGCTGGGCGGCGTAATGCTTTTTTCTACAGCCTCTTCCGGCGCACTTGGCGTACTCTGCGGTGCATCGCTATCACTTGAGCCATTGTTACACCCTGTCAGCAACGCGCAGCACAGCATGACTGTTCGCGCTATTACCGACACCCTCAAATTGCGTCGTATTCCATACACCCTGAATCTTCCTGTACTGGCGTGCGCGCCTTCGCACACAGGTTGCTCGTTACATGTGGTGATGCCGTACAGCAGACCACTTTTAGCGTTTATTGTTATGGTAGGCAATTCAACTAAGAACGCCGCTGTTGGTTATACCCCAAAATACCCTGCTGTACAGCGCCCTTGACCTTCACTGTGAAAGTGGTCACACCGGTGTGCGCCGCAGAAGCCGACAAAACGCCCAGTAAAGCACTGGACGGCCACCGAACTTCCCAGTACTTTAGCCGCCATGTACGAATACGCTGCCGTCGCCCTTACTACCTTCTTTGCCACCATCGGCCCGATCGATGTTGCCACGATGTTCGCTGCTTTTACCGTGGCAATTCCGCGACGTGAGCGCCGCAGAATTGCGGTAAAAGCCTGCCTGATTGCGCTGGGTATCTTGTTCGTGTTCGCCATCGTCGGCCAGTTCATATTGGAAAGCCTTGGCATTTCACTAGCGGCACTGCGTGCGGCGGGCGGCATTCTCCTTTTACTTATTGGCATTGATATGGTCTTTGCCCGCCCATCAGGCGCCACCAGCACGACCATCGATGAAGACAATGAAGCCATAGAGAAACACGATATCGCGGTGTTCCCGCTGGCGACGCCGCTTATTGCCGGTCCGGGAGCCATCGGCGCCACACTGCTATTAATGGCAGATGCTCATACCAATGTGTTACATCAAGCCATGGTACTGGCGTCGATGGTCGTCATCATTGGCGTCACACTGGTATCGATGTTGATGGCGAGCGAAATTAACCGATTTCTTGGCCTTACCGGCATCCAGGTTATCACCCGTGTATTCGGCATCCTGTTGAGCGCGCTTGCCGTGCAGTTTCTATTTGATGGCATTGCCCAGGCCAATCTGTTTGGGGGCTAAGCAATGAGCGAACATGATCTGTGGGATTTGCCCACGCCCTTCATCCTCAAGTACACCGCCGAAGCTGAACATATCGACAGTCTGAACCATGTAAACAACGCCATTTATGTCGGTTGGTGCCAGCAGGCTGGTTGGCAGCATTCGCAGGCCCTCGGTCTGGGTATTGAAGACTACCGCCAGCTCGACGCGGCCATGGCCATTCGTCACGCCGAATACGACTACATCAGTGCAGCCTATATCGGCGAGCAATTGGAATTGGGTACGTGGCTGACACAGTGTGACGGCAGACTACAACTGGAGCGACGCTTTCAGCTAGTAAGGCTTGCGCGCAACGGCCAAGCTCGCGCCGAAACGATACTGCGGGGTACTTGGAAACTGGTAAGCATTTGCATGTCCAACGGCAAAGCTCGGCGCATGCCGGAAGCGTTCAAGCGGATCTACGGCGACGCTGTCGTCACTGAGCCCTGAAGGGTTGTATCAGCAGTGCCCTCAAGGTTTGCTCTTCTGGTTGTCGAAACCGCTTCAAGCCCAGCTCCATTGTCTGTGGATTCTGCTTGGCTTCCCGGCAGTAGCTGTTAAATAGCCGATCCCACACCGACAGCATAAAGCCGAAATTGCGATGGTGCTCCGCAGGGTTCACCGAGTGGTGAATGCGATGCATATCCGGCGTCACAATCAGCCCGCGCAAGTAATACTCAAACCGCGTCGGCAACTTGATATTGGCATGATTAAAGAGCGCACTGGCATTGAGCAGCATCTCAAACAGCACCACTGCCAATAGTGGCGCGCCTAACACCGCCACCACGCCCATTTTCAGCAACATCGAAACAACAATTTCCAACGGGTGAAAACGCAGTCCGGTGGAGGCATCAAACTGAACATCACTGTGATGCATCGCGTGCATTCGCCAAAACACGGGGATCCGATGAAACAAGCGGTGTTGCCAGTACACAAGTAGGTCCAGCAGCAATAGCGATAACACCACCGCACACCAGACCGGCATCGTGATGATATTGAGTACCCCGAACCCGGTTTGCGTCGCCCAGTGCGCCACACCCATCGCCAACATTGGAAAAAACAGGCGCAAAACCCCCGCATCAACTACCGCCAACAGCAGATTGGTCCAGCGCCGTCCACCACGGGGTCGCGGCCGAAAAGGTCGCCAGCTTTCCCAGCCAGACATCAACAGCAAGACTAGAACGAACACCCATAGGCGCAAAAATTCAGCATTCACATGCTCACTCAAAGTCGCCATTCTCCAGTTCTATGCCGTCAAACCCTTTGAGTTCGGCGGTTTCAGCGAATTTTGCTGCCAGACTAACACTTTAACGATAGCGCCTTACACCCCTTTCCCGAAAACGCGACCGTGCGACACACCTGATTAAAGATTGCGCAATACCGTGAGCTAGGTCACAATAGCCCAATAATAGGTAATATTACCGACAGAATTTTGTGTCAAAGGTAAGACGCAACAAGTTCAGCGACAAGATGTGCGAAAACAAGAGTTTAATCAATGCGAGACAGATATACCGTCACCATTACAGATTATCGAGGCGCACGCCATTTCAACTTTAGCCAGCTAATGCGCCGCATACTTGGCGCAGTTGGCACCGTGGTCACACTGGGTTTCGTAGCAGGCGGGTTGTCAATTTACTTTCTCTCGGCCAAAGTTGCCGCGCTGAACAGCAATCTGCAATCACTGGAAGAATATCAGGCCCACATTAAATACCAGAACCAGCAACTACTGAACAAGCAACGTTCCCTACTCCATGCTGTCGATGAAAAAGCCGCAGCACTGACTAAGGTTCACGAAGAGCTGGGCGACCTGGAAATTCTGATTGGTCTGAAGCCTGAGCCCAACAGCACGATTGGCGAAAGGCTCGATACGGCCAATATCACAGCCCAACAAAAGCGGCTGATGCTGGAATCCATCCCCAGCGGCATGCCGCTACAGGACACCCGGCTGACCAGCAAATACGGCATGCGTATGCATCCCGTCCTAAACCGCAAAGCAATGCACGGCGGGCTGGATATGAGTGCGGCAATCGGCACCCCTATTTTTGCCACTGCTAGTGGCGTTGTTGAGTGGGCAGCCCCCCACAAAAGCAGCGGTCTGGGGAATATGATCAAGCTGAACCACAACTATGGATTCAGCTCAACCTATGGTCACCTCAGCAAAATTCTGGTCAAAACCGGCGATTACGTTCAACGTGGCGATCTGATTGGCCATACGGGCAATACCGGCATGAGCAGCGCCCCTCATCTGCACTACGAAGTTCGCTACCTGCACCGCAGACTTGATCCAAAACCATTTACGGAGTGGTCGTTCGAGAATTATGATGTCATCTTCGAACGAGCGGAGCATATTAAATGGGAATCCTTGGCCGAGTCGGTAAGGAAAGCAGTGATCAGCCCGGAACGACTGTTGTTGCAAGCGGAACCAAGATTGTCGGTGATCTCCAACTAAACGACGACTTTCATCTGGACGGCAGAATGTCAGGCAAAGTCAATTCGAGCCTGAATGTATCTGTCGGCAAGGGTGGCGAGTTTGACGGCGCAATCCAGGCCAAAAAAGTTGTGATCAGCGGTTGCGTAGACGGCACCATAGATGCCGAGCGACTGGAAATTGTCAGCGGCGGGCGCGTAATTGGCGAAATCTTTGTTACCGAGCTGGTCATCGAACCCGGCGGCCACTTCAGTGGCACTAGCCATATCAAAAACACCGATGACGCTGAGCCACGCCGCCTGTCTCACCAAACCGCGACCGCAAACGGCGACAACCCAAATACATCAGACGACTCACTCGCGACCCAGAGCGCGTCAGAGCAGACAGAACCTCAACTCACCTAAACGGGTGATTCTCAGAGTCTCTCCACTTCCTAGAATAGCTATGGCTGCGAGATCCTAGCAGCCAACATAATTCCAATAATCAGCTACCAGGGGAAAGCCTCCCCTGCCCTAGGGAAAGCCCACCATGAATCGAATTGCGTCGGCGGGTCTTGCTGCCACGATCACCCTTGTCTGCCAGCTTGTAAATGCGCAACAGACCGACAACAGCCAGCAAACTGCCAGTAGTAAGCGTAACTTCTCTGGAGCACTGGAAGAGGTTGTCGTTACCGCGCGTAAGCGCGCCGAAAGCATTCAGGAAACGCCGGTTGCGGTCACTGCTATCAGCGGCGACGATCTCCGTGCTCAGGGCATCGTGAATACCACCGAGCTCACCAAATCAGTCCCCAGCCTACAAATCAACGACAGCACCAGCACCCAGATATTTATTCGCGGTATCGGACAGCGGGCTGGCCTGATACGGCAAGATCCGTCGGTCAGCGTCTATCTGGACGGCATATTCATACCCCGCGCTGATGGCCAATTACTCGATACCATCGATATCGACAGCGTGCAGGTTCTGCGCGGTCCTCAAGGCACTCTGTTCGGCAAAAACAATACCGGCGGCGCTCTGGTATTCACCCTGACCAAGCCCTCGGAAGAACAGCAGGGCTACGTCGAAGTGGCACTGGGCAACTACAATGATCAGCGTATTCGCGCTGCCTATGACTTTCCGGTGAATGACGACTTCTATACCCGCATAGCGTTCAACAGCCATCGCCGCGACGGATTTATTAAAGATCTGTCCACCTCAAACAACCAGTCGGTGGATCGTCTCTCCGCAATTTTTCAGACCCGATGGTTGATCAGCGACGAGCTAACCTTTGATACTTTCACCTTTCTCGGCAAAATTGATGAGCGCTATCCCTCCTATCACTGCAAACTGGTCAACGAAAACGCACTGTTTGTAAATGGCCTGGGTATCTTATGGCCCGGCGATACCGATCCCGCCAACCCCCGCGCCTACAAAGACAACTGCGCGGCCAATGATCGCGACACACTGCCGGATCTAACCACCAACATGGGCGCCAGCCAGCGGCAGACCAAAAAACTCGACACCCTGATGTTTGGCGCCACCTTTGACTGGGCACTCAGCGACACACACGACCTGAAGGCCATTGTGGGTTATCGGGACGCGTTGAAAACAGGGCCCCAGACCAATAGCGACGACGCAGGTCCGGAGGAATATCAAAAAGCCGTCATACTCGGCGAAGGCGACCAGGATTCCCTGACACTGGAACTCCAACTCAATGGCAGCGTGATGGAAAGCCGTGTCGATTACACCGCCGGCGTATTCTGGCAGCATGAATACAAATCAGAAACCTTCCTCACGTCCGATCCTATCATTGGCGTCGATGCCGTGGTGCTGGCAGGGCTGTTGGGTGGTCAGTATGCAGGCACACCGCCATCACTGCTGCCGCAGATCATTGGCACCCCGCTACCCATTGTGGCGGCATTGTTGCCGTTGGATACACGGCAGAATTTCGAAATCGAGGGTCAGACCAGCGCGGTTTTTTCCCAAGCCACCTGGCATATCACCGAAAACCTGGAGCTGACCGTGGGCGGACGCTACACCGAAGAACAGCGCGAATCAAAACTCGTCACCCAGATTGCAGACAACGCGGCTGTCAGCGCCATCGTTGGCGCCGATCCACGCTTCAATACCTTGTATCCCGACCTTGCCATCCATACCTTTAACGGCGCCTGGTTGCAGGACCCCATTCGCATTGCCAACCAGATCCTCAAGAACGCCGTTGGCCACCCGGATATCAGCTCACCACTGAGCGCACCAAAATACGACAAGCGCGATTCAACATTCAGTCAGTTTACCCCCATGGCGTCGGCTTCCTGGTTTGTGCCCAGCGAATGGCTCGATGACAATGCGTTGAATTCACTGCTGATGTATGGCACCTGGAGTAACGGGTTCAAATCCGGTTTTCTGGAGCCCAGCGGCCAAGATGGACTGGTCGTAGTTGACCCCGAAAAACTTGAAAATCGGGAAATTGGGGTAAAAATCGATGCATTTGAGCGCTCGCTGCGTCTCAATATCGCACTGTATTCCATGATCTTTGAAGATATGCAGCTGATCACAGTGAAAACAGATTCCGCGAACACCCTCGTAGTAACCTCACAGAACGCCGGTGAATCGGTGATTGAAGGCGGCGAGCTCGAGCTTATGTGGATCCCCACCGCGCAAATGATGGTGACCCTGAGCTACAGCAACAACAATTACAAATTTAAAGAGTTCGTTGACCAGGACCTCACGGCACTGGCTACTCAGGGGCGCAGCGTGGAGATTGATCGCAGCGACGAGCAGTTTCCGGTATCACCAGAGCAAACAGCCTCACTGGGTATGCAGTACACTTTTGTCACGCCAGTCGGGCTGATTACGCCGCGCATTGATTTCAGCTACAAGAGCGAGATTTACCTTGGGTTTGATAACGGATCCTGGGATGTTCGTCACACCAACCCTGAAGGCGTCTACTCAGACGCCTACACTCTGGTCGATGCCCGGGTTACCTGGAATAACAACGAGGACGACCTGAGCATTTCTGCGTATGTAAAAAACGCCACCGATGAACGTTACGACATTGGCGCTGTAGCCACCGGGGACTCTATCGGCACCTTCGCTCAGGCTCTAGGAAATCCGCGCTTTTACGGTGTTGAGCTACGCAAAACCTTCTAACCCGCGCCCAACCTGCCGCAGAGCCCGCCGCTAGGAAGCGCGGGCACTTTTTCTCATTAATTGAATAAGTTCCATGAGCTCTTTGAGGCAAATTCACACAGTTTTCCACTGAATGCCGCCCCAATTTAGGGCAGACTCGCACCACCTAACCGTGATGTGTGGAGGACTGAATGAAAGCCAAACTCGGAATTGCTGCCATTGCCCTGAGCCTGTCAGCGTCAGCCATGAGCGAAATGTATGGAAGCGCCTCTTACGGCCTGCTGGAAACAGAAGCCGGGACTACCGACTTTGACACCCCAACTCTCAACCTGACCTTTGGCGCAACGCTCAACCCCAATTTTGCACTGGAAGGCCGCCTGGGCTTCGGCGTTGATGACGACACCAAAGGGCCTTTCACCGTCGAAATCGAAGATTTTATCGGCATTTATGCCAAACCGATGCTGCCCATTTCTGACGTGGTTACACTCTACGGCCTGCTCGGCGTAGCCGAAACCAGCATCGACACCAATTTCGGCGACGACGACGATGACGACATCAGCTACGGTCTGGGCCTGAGCGCAAAACTACAGAACAATGTAGACCTGTTTGCGGAGTACATTTCCCTGTACGACGATGACGATATTGAAGTGAACGGCTTTAACCTCGGCGCCAGCCTGCGCTTCTAAAACCCGCGACACCCAGGGCGGCCATTAGGCCGCCCAAACCCTCTCGTAGAGCGCAATAATCTCACCCTTATCAGGAATCCTCGGATTATTGGCCGGCGAGCCTGAGGCAAGCGCCTGTTCCGCCATCAATGGCAGCAAGCTTTGCCACTGGGTTTGCGCAATACCAAACTCCGCAGGGCCCGGCACTTTCAGCGCACTACACAGCGCACGCAAACCCGCAACCAGCTTATCCGCAGCCGCGCCATCATTATCCTCAAGCTTCGCATAACCCATTGCCCGCGCGGCCTCGGCGTAGCGTGATCTGGCACCGTCAATAGACCAGTCGGTTATCTCGGGTAGCAACATCGCATTACTCAGGCCATGCGGCACATGAAAATGCGCGCCAATCGGTCGGCTCATTCCGTGAATCAGCGTGACCGACGCATTGGAAAACGCGATGCCGCCCTGAGTGGCCGCATGCATCATGGCCGCTCGCGCCTCCAGATTGTCGGGCTGTTCACAGGCAACCGGCAGATACTTAACAATGCTCGACATACAAGCCAGCGCAATCGGGTCTGTAAACGGGTTGGCCTTTCGGCTCACAAAGGCTTCCAACGCATGGCACAGGCTGTCGATACCCGCATCCGCCGTTAATCGATACGGCATGGTCACGGACAGCTCATAGTCAACCAGCGCCGCGACCGGCATCAGCCCCAGCCCCATACAAAGCATTTTCTCCTCGGTTTCGGAATCGGTTGCCACTGCCGCCCGGGTTGCTTCGGAGCCGGTACCTGCCGTTGATGGAATCGCGATCACCGGTAAACCATCATCAATCGTCACGGGTACTTTGTAATCGCGTAACTTGCCACTGCGATTGGCCATCACGGCCATAAATTTGGCGGTATCAATCGCGCTGCCGCCACCCAGTGCAATCACGCAGTCATGGTCTCCGCCGCGCAGCTCAACCAGACCGGCATCGATAGACTCGGTAGTCGGATCTGGCACCACCCCGGAAAACTGCCGCAGTGGCAGCCCCTGCTCAGCCAGTGAACTTTCCAGCGCTGCACCATGCCCCTGCCCCAACAGAAAGGCATCAATCACCAGAAACGGCCGACACAAGCCCAGGTCAGCCAACACCTTGCCCAGCTCGTGGCGCGCGCCGCCGCCCACCCGGAGAATCCGGGGCAGATAGACTGTCATATCCATAAAGGGTACCTCTCCAATGCAATGTTCGGCTTGTCAGTAGCACTTGATGCCAACGTTCGGGGCTTGAAACTCAAGCTTATAAGCAGTCCTCTCTATAGAGCACTTTGATCCAAGACCCCACGCCATACTTTGTTATGATCAAGTCACAATTAAAGCGGATTGGCAGCTGTCTCTGCCTTAACCGCACCTCATCCTATCACCCAGAGGGAGTAACTGTTTATATGGAACCCATTGTCCACAGCATGAACACCCTTTTCAGGCAACTCGGACTGCCCGATGATGACAAGGATGTTGAGCATTTCATAAACAGCCACCAGCCTCTGCCGAGGGAAATGCCATTACCCGACGCCGCATTCTGGTCGCCCGCACAGGCAGAATTTCTGCGTGAAGCCATCAGCGATGACGCCGACTGGGCCGAAGTGGTCGACGAGCTGGACACACGTCTGCATAACTCGCCACGCCATGCGCGGCCGGGCCAACCCTGGTTAAGCAAACAATCCAGCAGCTACCTGCCTGAAATGTGCGGCTACTAAACTGCAGCTAATGAGCCGCGGCAGCGGTTAACCCGGACGTCATTTTGTCGGTATACTCACGCCTTCTCTAGGGAGGTGTGATTTTGCGTTTACTGCTGGGTTTTATTGTTGTTGCCGCGCTACTGGTTTTACCCCTGCTGGCGCCCAAACTAGAGCGCAATACCGCGCTGCAGGAATACCGGGAACAGGTTGGCGCCAAAACCATCCAGTCCAAACACGGTAAAACCCGCTATCAAACCTGGGGCAACCCGAACAATCCCACAGTCATACTGATTCACAGTTTCAACGGCTATCTGGAAACCTGGCAGCCCAATGTCGACGCGCTGGCGGCAGCTGGTTTTCACGTGGTGGCCTACGATCTATTTGGTCGCGGCCTTTCGGATCGTCCGCTGCGCCCCTACACGCCACCACTGTTCCACGAACAACTGGACAGCCTGCGCGCTGAGCTCGGGCTCACGAATCCGGTACACCTGGTTGGCTCCTCGTTTGGCTGCGTGCTGGCCAGCGACTATGCTGTGAAGAATCCTTCGGCGGTGAGCAGTTTGGTGCTTACCGGCCCCGCAGGCTGGCCTGATGGCCAGGAAAAATTGCAGCAACTGGTAAAAACTCCATTTGCTGGCGAGTACGTTTTCTATTACGCGGGCAAATCCATTTTGAGTTCCAAAATCAGCAACTACCTGCTCAACCGCGAGGAAAATGACTGGGCAATGGCTTACTGGAAGGTCTACGGTCAGTTTCCGGGTGTCACCCGCGCTGCCCTGTCCACCTTGCGGCATTCACCTGTGCTGGACAATACCCGGGGCTGGAGTGCCCTGGGCAAAACGTCGTTACCCGTGATGATGATCTGGGGACGCCAGGACAGCAGCTTTCCTTATTACAACGCAAAGATTGCGGCGCGCCAGATTCCACAAGCAGAGATTGTCGGCATTGACGGCGCCGAACACTGGGTCAACATTGATCAGGCGGAGGAAACAAACACAGCCATGATCAGGTTCCTGCAGGCGCAGCGCTAAACCATGGCTAGCGACGGCCAGAGCGATCAGGCCATTCTCGCCTCTTGGGAAATCAACGCATCCCCCTGGGTGCGTGCGGTGCGCGAACGACAGATTGCCAGCCGCGAACAGGTGACCAATCAGGCCATCATTAGCACCTTAACCGAGCTGGCCCCATCGAGCCTGCTCGATGTCGGCTGCGGCGAAGGCTGGCTGTGCCGGACGATGCGTGCGCAGGGCTGCGATTGCCTAGGTATTGATGCCATTGAATCTCTGGTCAGCGCGGCGCGCGAAAAGGGCGGACACTACCGCTGTCTGCGCTATGAAGACCTTTCCGACGCCGACTTTTCTCAACGATTTGACTGCGCAGTATGCAATTTTTCACTCATCGGCAAAGGTGCAACAGAGTTAGTCTTTGCCGCGATGGCAGAGTTGCTGTCACACGGCGGCCACCTCGTTGTGCAAACCCTGCACCCTCATGCCACCACGCATACCTCAAGCGGCTGGCAGGACGGTTCCTGGGCTGGCTTTTCCGAAGATTTCCAGCAACCCGCCCCCTGGTACTTCCGCACCCTCAACGACTGGCGCGCTTTGTTCCAAAACCATAACTTTACTATCGAACAAGAACTCGCCCCATCCGCCAGCGATGGCAGTCTCCCCCTCTCCCTTATCCTGGTAGGCAGATTAAACAGTCAGTAATTTTTGTCGGCCAACGGCTATGCCACACTCCAGTAAAACCATAAGGAGTAGCCCCCTATGCCCATGCGTCTGAACCACATGGAATTAACCTTTGCCGAAGGCGTACTCACGCCTGCCAAAAAACAGCAAATCACCGATTTTTACCGCGACCTGTTTGGCTGGAACACACTGGAAATCGACATCATGGATCAGAAGGCACTCTTGCTGATGCTGGACGAGGATGTCAGTCAGTTTATCCTTCTCGCTGAAAGCCCCGAACCCATGCAATCACCGGGCTACGACCATCTGGGGCTACTGTTTGACAGCCGCGAAGAAGTCGATGCCCTGCTCGCCAAAGCGAAGGCAATGCAGGCGGTGAATAACGAGATTCAGATTAAAGAATACGAAGACCTGGATGAAGGGGGTACCATTGTCCATTCTTTCTACGTAAGACACCTGCTGCCGATCTGGTTTGATGTTCAATCCATTGACTATCAAAATGGCGAACCCGCCCGGAAGTGGCATTATGGCTGATATGCCAGCAGGCTCCGACAATAGCTCAGGACGCCGTATGCTCGAAGATTTGCACAACCCTTTCCTGCCATTGGAATCGCGTACACCAGCGACGCCCCACTGGGAAGCCAAACGCGAAATGGCGCAAGCCATGCGTGATTTCGCCGAGGCGATGATGACATCAACGCCCTCGCCCGAGCAGATGAGAGAGATGACGCAGTGGCTGCAAACTGCCACCGAACAGCTTACCCAAGCGCCGCGCGTCTACGGGCGAAACGGCTATGTCGAAGCCAGTGAAGGCACCTTTAGCGAGGTGTTTCAGGAAGTGGGCCCTCTGTGTGGACACAGCAACCCCATCGCACCGCCGCTGGAAATGTGGGCCGAGGGCGATACCGCCTACGCCCGCGTGACCATGGGGTGGCGCTATGAAGGACCACCCGGCTGTGTTCACGGCGGCTTTGTCGCCGCACTGTTCGACGAGTTTCTCGGTATGGCGCAGTTTATGGGTGGCCATCCGGGTATGACCGGCACGCTCACCATCAAGTACCGTCGACCGACGCCACTCAATATGGCGCTGAAACTGTCTGCCTGGATCGACCGAGCCGAAGGCCGCAAGACCTTTGCGCGCGGAAAAATTGAAGCCGGCGGCATTGTTACCGCAGAGTGCGAGGGCATCTTCATCCGTCCCAATCAGCCCGTCACGGAGCTGCTGGACGCTGTCACTCAGGGCTAACAGGCGGCCGATAAGCCCGAATTGGCATATAATTCGAGCATGACCATTCGCTGCTGGCATCTACCCTGGGCCACTGCGCTGTTGCTTCTGGCTACCTTGCATACCAGCTTTGCCATAACCGGCTGGGAAGGCTTTATTAGCTGGTGCAATCCGTACTGGGCAGACTGCATCAGCATCAGCCACAGCGGCCGCCACGGCCTCGCCTACTTTGTCTTCAAAGGCGGCATGATCCCAGCCGCCGTTTTACTCTGGCTATTCTGGTACCTGAACACACACTGGCTGACAACTATCGGCCAACGACAAGCCGGCCTGATTGCCATTGCCAGCGTTGCCAGCCTGGCGCTACTGGTCTATACCCTTGTTCTAGGTCATAGCGGCGACGGTTTTCGCACGCTACGCCGTTTCGGCGTCGTGCTCTTTTTTGGCCTCAATTTCGTCAACTTTGTGCTGTTAGCAAAAGCGCTTTTCCGCAGTCACCAGCCCCAGCTGGGGCGTGTACTCACCCGCGCCAGCGCCGTCACGCTTGGCGTTGCCCTTATCTCACTGCTACTGGATGCGCTGCTGGGAGACGCTTACGACCGGCTCGAAAATGCATTTGAGTGGTGGCTAAGCATGATGCTGACTGGCCTGCTCGTCTATGTTGGCCAGCTTTGGCAACACACGGATTTCCGGCTATACAGCCGCCGATGATCAGGGTCATCTCGTATTCACAGCTGGCCGACTAACCGCTATCATTTGTGAAAAATTCACACTCGGCATGTGCTAATGGGTTTACTGGACGAACTACGAGAAAAAGCTGAGGAACAGCGTACGCAATCCGAGCGGCTTGCCGCGCTCGAAGCCGAACTCGCCGATTTCTACCGCGAAGAACTGCGGCCCCGGATGCACCAGGCCTACAACTTCTTTCAACAGCTGGTGGAGCACCTGAAAGAGGTCAACGAAGAATGCACCGCCGATTACGCGCTGCTACCTGAAGATGGCCAGGTCACCTGCCTGCAGAGCGACTACTCAATTATTATCGATAGCAGTGAAGAGCCCACGCAACTGGAACTGCGCTGCAAAGCCCACCTGCCCGAACCGATCGAATTTGACATAAAAGGCAAAGCCGAGGTGCTGCGACACTCCAAGCTACTCGACAAGTTCGACATGAAGTATGAACGCACCGACAGCAAAGACGCGCGCTTTGATCTGGCAAGTGCACGCTTCAAGGTCATTGGCCCCATTCCCATTCGCGTGGCAATCAAGGCCAACCTCGAAAACAAAAACCTTAGCGTCATTTTCAGGAATTTCGATGCTTCAGGCGTAAAATCGGCTCGCATTGTTCCCAGTAAATTCAACGACGATTTTCTCGATACGCTGGGTCGCTATATACTGCGCCAGCCGGTCAATCTGTTTGGCGGCGAGTTATCCAAAGAAGCTCGCCGTAAATTGCGGGAAAAACTCGAGCTGCAGCGAGAAGAGGAAGCGCGTGAGCGGCGCGCACTCGAAGCCGAACGCGCCGCATTGGAAAAATTCGAATATGAAAATCGGACCTCAGTAAAACTTGCCCGTGCGGTCAGCTCCGCGACCGACAAGCTTAAATCCCAGCTTGCACGCCTGAAAACACCGGGCAAATCAGACTAGGTATGCGCACAGAACAGCCTGTTATTGCTGATCGGCAGTGGCCACATGTCGAAAAACCTCAGTGCTGCCATCTTTCTTGAGCAATAAAACGTTGTAGGGGCTGAAGCGGTCTCCCACCTCCATTCCGGGGCTACCCACTGGCATGCCCGGCACCGCCAGGCCAATAGCGTCCTGGGGGGGTGACGCCAGAAAGTCGCGAATATCACGCGCTGGTATATGCCCTTCAAAAACATATCCCTGTTCTGATACAGCGGTATGACAGGATTGAAACTGGGACGGTATGCCGCGTTCAAGCTTTACGACATCGAGGTTGTCCGGGTGATGCACTGCAGTGCTAAAACCTTCGCGCTGCATGTAATCCACCCATTCGCCACAGCAACCGCAGGTTGGGCTTTTGTATACCTGAAAGTCTGTCGCGGTAGCCGACGATTGCTGCGTTACCGGGTCTTGCGTCACCGTCGCTTCCTGCGCAGTCGCTGTCTCGCTCTGAGCGGGCGCATCGTCGCCGCCAGATCCCCCGCCGCCTCCACAGGCAGTTACGGTAGCCAGCAAAGCCATTACAATCAGACGCAAACACACCGCCATATCACTTTCTCCTAGCAAATACACAATCAGCATCCGCCACTTTATGGTGGCGAGTCAAGGACATGGCGCAGAATTGTCTGGCCAGACATGGTTATTTCGCGTACAATTTTCGCCCTTTTGCCCGCCCCGCCTACGGTTCTGTACAATGAACCCGTCAGCCCGAACCACCAGGAAGAATTGATGACCCAAACTGCCCCCGCCACTTTTGCGGACCTCGGCCTCCCCTCCAGCCTACTCGACGCGCTTGCTCAGGTTGGCTACGAACAACCATCTCCCATTCAGGCTCAAGCCATTCCCAGCCTGCTTGAGGGTAAAGACCTGCTGGGCACAGCCCAAACCGGAACCGGCAAAACGGCGGCCTTTGCCCTGCCCGTGCTTGCTCAGATTAACGCTTCCGTCCGCAAGCCGCAGGCACTGATTCTGGCTCCCACACGAGAATTGGCGATTCAGGTGGCAGAAGCCTTTAAAACTTACGCCGCCAAATTGCCCGGCTTTCGCGTATTGCCTGTTTATGGCGGCCAGGGCATGGGCCAGCAGCTTAAAGCCCTGCGTGAAGGCGTACACGTGATCGTAGGTACGCCCGGCCGAGTCATGGACCATCTGCGACGCGGCACACTATCGCTCGACGCACTAAAAACTGTCGTACTAGACGAAGCTGACGAGATGCTGCGCATGGGCTTTATCGACGACGTCACCTGGATTCTCGATCAAACCCCCAAACAGCGCCAGGTTGCGCTGTTTTCAGCAACCATGCCACCGCCGATTCGCAAAATAACTAAGCAGTATCTCAACGACCCCGTCACCGTGGCCATCGAGCCCGAGAAACGCGCCGTAGCCCGTATTGAGCAGTGGGCCTGGCAGGTATCCGGAACCAATAAGCTCGACGCCCTGACGCGCATCCTCGAAGTGGAAGACTTCGACGGGGTGATCATGTTTGTACGCACCAAAAACCAAACGGTAGAGCTAGCGGAAAAACTCGAAGCCCGCGGTTATCGCACCGGCGCTATCAATGGTGACATGACCCAGCAGCTACGCGAACGCACCATCGAACACCTGAAAACTGAACGCATTGATATTGTGGTCGCCACCGATGTGGCCGCGCGCGGCATAGACGTAAGCCGCGTGACCCACGTAATCAATTTCGACATTCCCTACGATGCCGAAGCCTACACCCACCGTATTGGTCGTACCGGCCGCGCCGGTCGCAGCGGCAAGGCCATCCTGTTTGTGGCGCCGCGCGAAAAACGCATGTTGAAAACCATTGAGCGCGTTACCGGACAAACTGTGAATTGGCTGGAACTGCCATCGCGCGAAGCGGTGAACCTGAAACGCATTGATCAGTTCAAGGACATCATCAGCAGTACACTGGAAAGTGAAGATCTGAGTTTCTTCACCGATCTGCTCGACAGCTATCTGGCCGATACCGGTGCGGACCCGGCCAGCGTGGCCGCAGCGCTGGCTTTTATGGCCCAGAGCGAACGCCCCATTGTGCCGCCCCCCGCGCGCAAAGATGGCCGAGGTGAAGGCAAAGAACGCAGTGGCGACAGAGTGCTCCACGAGCCAACCCTGGCGCCCGAAGACGTCGCCATGGAAACCTTCCGCCTGGCGGTAGGCAAGCAACACAACGTTGGCAAGGGCGACATCGTTGGTGCCATCGCTAATGAAGCCGGCATTGAAAACCGGTATATCGGGCGTATTCGTATCTTCCAGGATTACAGCCTGATCGATCTACCCGAGGGTATGCCCAACGACCTGCTGGCACAACTGCGCAAAGTACGCGTGCGACAACAGCCGATGATGCTGGAGCGAGCTGGCGACGAAAAGCCGCGCAAAGGCAGCGGCCCCAAAAAGGGACCCAAGAAACGCCCAGCCGCCGACAAGAAGAAATTTTCAGACAGCAAGGGCCAGGGAAAGCCCGCGGGCAAACCAGCTAAACGCAAAAACGATAATTAAACCCCAGAAGCCAGGCCTGCGCGTTCACGTTGTTACGTAACGGCAGGCCCCGCGACAGCTATGCATCGCTCTGCAGTTGATGCAGTACGTAATGCAAGATTCCGCCGTGACGGAAGTAATCCATCTCACTAACCGTATCGATACGGCAACGCGCCAACGCTTCATGGCGATTGCCATCGTTGCGACTGACAATAATCTTAACCTTCATCCCCGGCTCAAGAATATCTTCCAGCGGAACAATATCGACGGTTTCGTCACCGTGTAACTGTAACATTTCACTATCGTTGTCCAACTGCAGCGGCAACACGCCCATCCCAACCAGATTCGAGCGGTGAATGCGCTCAAAACTTTCCGCAATCACTGCCTTCACGCCCAGCAGGTTAGTGCCCTTTGCCGCCCAGTCCCGGCTGGAACCGGTGCCGTACTGTTCGCCGGCAAAGATCACCAGCGGTGTATTCTCCTCGCGGTATTTCATCGCCGCATCATAAATACTCATCTCTTCGCCCGCAGGCATAAAACGGGTGTAACCACCCTCCCGATCCACCATCTTGTTGCGTAGACGCACATTGGCAAAGGTTCCGCGCATCATCACTTCATGATTGCCTCGGCGGGAGCCGTACGAGTTGAAATCCTTGGGCTCCACGCCCTTCTCCCGCAGATATTTCCCGGCAGGGCTTTCTAGAGCGATGGCACCGGCTGGCGAAATATGGTCGGTAGTCACACTGTTACCCAGCAGCGCGAGAATCCGAGCGCTTTTCACCACGGGGAATTCCTGTAAGGGTTCACCCAAATCATCGAAGAAGGTCGGGCAGTGAATATAGGTAGACTCATCGTCCCAACCGTAGGTCTTACCGGACCCCGCATCCAGTGCCTTCCAGACATCAGTACCTTCAAATACACCAGCATAGGCAGACTGAAACATCTCTCCGTCGATGGATTTACGCACCGCCTGAATTTCGTCGTTACTGGGCCAGATATCCAACAGATACACCGGCTTGCCGTCTGCATCCTGGCCTAGCGGCTCAGAATGCAGATCGATTACCGTAGTGCCCGCCAGCGCATAGGCCACCACCAGCGGCGGTGATGCAAGCCAGGCAGCACGTACATTGTTGTGGATACGCCCCTCAAAATTACGGTTACCGGACAGCACCGCACTCACCACCGCATGCTGGTCGGCGATCGCTTTGTCGATAGCCTCAGGCAGCGGTCCCGAGTTGCCGATACAGGTGGTACAGCCATAGCCGACCAGATTGAAGCCCAAGGCATCCAGATCCACTTGCAAACCGCTTTGCGCAAAATAATCACTTACCACTTTGGAGCCCGGCGCCAGCGACGTTTTCACCCAGGGCTTCACCTTCAGCCCACGCTTGTTAGCCGCTCTGGCCATCAACCCTGCGGCCAGCATGACATCCGGGTTAGAGGTATTGGTACAGGAGGTAATCGCCGCAATAACGACCGCACCCTCGGGCATGGTAAAGCCCATTTCCGGCACGGGTATTTCGTCATTTTCGCGACGGTCAAATTCGTGAATACACTCGGTAATGGCCGATTTTAAGCCGCTCAGTGTAACCCGATCCTGCGGTCGCTTCGGTCCGGCCAAGCTCGGCTCCACCGTGCCCAGATCCAAGGTGAGCTCCGCGCTGAACACCAGCTCGGCATCATCGTCCCGCCACAGGTTCTGCGCCTTGCTGTAGTCTTCCACCAACTGCAACGTCGCCTCATCGCGGCCAGTAAGACGCAGATACTCGATCACTTTTTCATCCACGGGAAAGAAACCGCAGGTCGCGCCAAATTCCGGTGTCATGTTGGCAATGGTCGCGCGATCCGTTACCGCCAAATCTGCTAAGCCGGGACCGTGAAATTCTACAAACTTGCCCACCACACCGTGCTTGCGCAACATTTCCACCACCGTGAGCACCAGATCGGTAGCGGTCACACCTGCCTTGAGCTTTCCGGTCAATGCCACACCGATGACTTCCGGCAATAGCATTGATACCGGCTGCCCCAACAGTGCAGCCTCGGCTTCGATTCCGCCCACACCCCAGCCGAGCACGCCCAAACCGTTGATCATGGGCGTGTGGCTGTCAGTCCCCACCAGCGTATCGGGATACGCTTCGCGAACACCGTCAGCATCACGCTGCCATACAACTTTGCCCAAGTATTCGAGGTTAACCTGGTGGCAGATACCGGTACCCGGCGGTACCACCTGAAAGTTTTTAAAGGCCTGCTTGCCCCACTTCAGAAACCGGTAGCGCTCACCATTGCGCTCCATCTCCAGCTTCACGTTATCGTTGAATGCTCGCGCTGAGGCATAGTGATCCACGCTGACAGAGTGATCTATTACCAGATCCACAGGGACTTGCGGGCTAATCACCGACACATCACCACCGCGCCGGGCAACGGCCTCACGCATCGCCGCCAAATCAACTATGGCAGGCACACCAGTGAAATCCTGCATCAACACCCGCGCTGGTGAGAAGTTGATATCGGCACCCTGCTGGGGTTTGTCTACCCAATTGAGAAAAGCATCAATATCGCTTTGGCTGGCGGACTGATTAAAGAAACGCAGCTGGTTCTCCAGCAGCACCTTAAGCGAATTGGGTAGGCGCTTGTAGCGCGCGTCACCCAGCTTTTCGAAAGCGTAGTAACGGTAGCTCTCATTACTGGACTGCAGGCTGGCGCTGAAAGGTTTTTTGCTCATCCGTAAACTCCCGCTATGACAGACAAATGAAATGGCTGGTAATCCGTATTGACCAATATAGGCTACAGCACCTTATACGTATTGCAAAACCTGCGGTTTTCACACCAAAAAATTGCCTACCGAGCGCCTCGCCCGGCTGTTAGAATGCGCCCTTTACCGGCTCATGCAAATTAATGGCTCACTATCGGACGCAGTTTCTGGCACTCGACGCCCTGCTCCACAGTCACAGTGACTACTGGCAATGCCAGCCCTTTGTCAGCACACCGCCCTGGGCGGATGACGTGGCTTTTCTGGACAAGGTCGGTGACGATGCCATCGCCGACGCGCAAGCTAACGATGACGCACTGCTTGAGCTGTTTCATCGTCATTTTCCAACCCTGTGCAATAACATATCGCGGCTTACTGACATTGCGCAGTTTGAACCTGCTCAAACGACACCTGCACCGCGTTTTGTCCCAGGAAGAAAATGGCAGCAGATTGAACGCTTTGCCCTGGCACTGAGCCCGCTATACCAACCGACACTGGAGTGGTGTTGTGGCAAAGGCCATCTGAGCCGCTACCTGTATCAACTGAGCCAGCGCGAGGCCCGCGGGCTGGAAATCGACACTGCGCTTATCGAGGCCGGCAATCAGCTCGCCCAACAGGAGCTCAAACCGGTCCGTCTAAAAAAAATGGATGTGCTCGATGCTTCAGCCCGTTCAGAAATAGCACCCGACGACCATGTGGTAGCCCTGCACGCCTGCGGTGGTCTGCACCGCAAACTGCTTACTGACGCAACCCAACAACGCGCCCAGCGGATCAGCTATTCTCCCTGCTGCTATCACAAGTTTCAGGTAGACTTCAGACCACTCTCCACGCTGGCACAGAACAGCGCACTGACCCTACAACTTGCCGATCTGCGCACCGCCGTGCGGCAAAGCACCACCGCCGGTCGCGCCGAGCGGCAGCGCCACCAGCAACAACAATGCTGGCGACTCGGATTTGACGCGCTTCAGCGCGAACTGCGCCACAGTGACACCTATCTGCCCACGCCGCCAGTGCCGACAAAAGCTCTGAAGGGCAACTTTTCCGACTACTGCAAATTACTGGCCGCACATAAGGGCTTAACCCTGCCGCCCGGACTGGACTTCGCCGGCTACGAGAAACGCGGAACCGAGCGCTATCATAGCGTTAGTCGTCAGGAACTGATGCGTGCGTTGTTCCGACGACCGCTGGAACTCTGGTTGCTGCTGGATCAGGTTCTTTATCTACAGGAGTCCGGCTACTGCTGCACAGTAAGACGCTTCTGTCCGCCACACATGACACCGCGCAACTTGCTGATCGATGCGCACCTGGCTTAGGTAGCATCGCTTTGGGTATCCGTTGTTAGCAAAGGTTGAATAACACCACAGGCAATCCGCTTGCCCGTATCGCCGGAGGCTTGTGACCTGAGGTTATCCGCCTTCTGTTGGATGATGACCACTTTGCCTTCAATTGAGGTTTCGCCAGTTAACGCCATCGAATCTGACATAAGAGCGGTCTACAAGCCGACTTCTTTGCCTGTCAGATTACCCAAATCGCCAGCATGGTGTTTGTCATCGGTTGGAGCACCATATTTGCGATTTGTACAGGTAGTAGCGTGACCTCGCAAATGCTGAATTACATTTCCGGCAAATCGACTGGAGAAATTCCATGACAGAAAAACACGCCACCAATGATGCTGGCATTCCTGTAGAAGGCGATGAACGCTCCCTGACAGTGGGCACTGATGGCCCAATCGTGCTACAAGATCACTACCTGATCGAACGCTGCGCTCTGCCTATAGCAACCGTGAGGACGACGATAACCTCAATCAACCACGCGCCGATCCGCGAGGGGATGGACGATGCCCAGCGTGAGCACTTGGTCAACAATGTGCTGGGACACTCACGTAAAGAACGAAGTAAGTCAGCCCGTACTTCAACGAGCTTTTGAATACTGGAAAGAGATCAAAGCTAAGCCTATAGCGCGTCAGACGCCTAGCGTCTGACGCAACCACTTACAGCTTGCCTTGCTCCTTGGCCATATCCAGCGCCAAGTCTTCGATCATATCTTCCTGACCGCCAACGGTGCGACGACGACCCAGTTCCACCAGAATATCGCGAGACGATACGCCGTACTTCTTGCTGGCGCGTTGGGCAAACAGCAGGAAAGAAGAGTACACACCGGCATAACCCAGTACCAGCGCGTCGCGGTCAATACGGATCGGTTGATCCATAATCGGCGTAACGATTTCTTCGGCCACATCCATGATTTTGTAGAGGTCAATGCCGTGTTGCACGCCCATGCGATCAGCGACGGCGGTAAACACCTCCAATGGTGTGTTACCGGCCCCGGCACCCAGACCCGCAACGGAACCGTCGATACGGTTGGCACCGTGCTCAACCGCCACAAGCGAGTTCCACACACCCAGGCTCAAGTTGTGGTGAGCGTGAAAGCCCAACTCGGTTTCCGGTTTGAGTTCTTTGCGCAACAGGCTGATACGCGCAGCCACATCGTCTGGCAGCATAAAACCTGCAGAGTCGGTGCAGTAGATGCAGTTTGCGCCATAGCTTTCCATCAGCTTGGCCTGCTCCAGAATTTCTTCCGGCTCGATCATATGCGCCATCATCAAAAAGCCAACCGTATCCAGCCCCATCTCCGAGGCCATTTGGATGTGCTGTTCAGATACATCCGCTTCAGTGCAATGCGTGGCTACCCGAATGGTGGTTACACCGCAATCAACTGCCATCTTCAGGTGATCTACAGTTCCAATCCCGGGCAGCAGCAGCGCTGAAATTTTCGCTTTTTTAACCGCACCGCAAACTGCCTTCAGGTATTCCTCGTCGCTGTGCGCAGGAAAGCCGTAATTCACCGACGCGCCGCCAAGGCCGTCGCCGTGGGTCACTTCGATCATCGGCATACCGGCGTCATCAAGGCCCTTGGCCACGGCTACCATTTCGTCGAGGCTGATCTTGTGCTGCTTGGCGTGCATACCATCGCGAAGACACATATCGTGCAGGGTGACTTTTTTACCTTTCAAATCCATGCTGCAAATCCTCTCTTAAGCGGCAACCGGCTTGGGCTCGAAACGGCCAGCCTGAATTTCCTGAGCGTACATTTCTGCTGTGCGCAGTCCGGCGGCGGTCATGATATCCAGATTGCCCGCATACTTGGGCAGGAAGTCACCCAGGCCTTCTACTTCCATAAAAATGGACACGCGCTTGCCGTCGAATACCGGGCCA